>DASVNY010000025.1:0-7451 GCA_036383615.1 Chitinophagaceae bacterium | reverse complement strand
GGGGAACTAAAACTGATGGCTTCTTGTTTACTTTTAAAAAGATCGCCTGGACGCCCGGAACGATCAGTGCTATTGGCTATGATAAAAATGGGAAGCAGGTTTGTGCAACCAGTAAAATGACTGCAGGCTCTCCGACAGCTATTCGTTTAAAAGCGATTACTCATCCAAAAGGATTGCAGGCAAATGGACATGACCTCGCGTTAGTGGAAGTGGAAGTTGTGGATGCGAAAGGTAATCGTTGCCCCACTGCTTTAAATATGATCAATTTTTCATTGGCAGGAGAAGCAGAATGGAGAGGGGGTATAGCACAAGGACCGGATAATTATATTCTATCAAAAGACCTGCCGGTTGAATGTGGTGTGAATCGTGTTTTCGTCAGGTCAACAACAAAAGCAGGACCGGTAACTATAACAGCCAAAGCTGAAGGGTTAAAGTCTGCCACCATTACGTTGTTATCAAAACCTGTTGCTAATAGCAATGGTTTATCAACCGTATTACCCGCTTCCGGGTTGACTTCATATTTAAAGAGAGGGCCGACACCTAAAGGAACTTCTTTTAAAGTATTGCGGGAGTCGGTTAAAATTGTGAGCGCCACTGCAGGGGCCAATGCAGATAGTGCCTTTGCAAGTTTTGATGATAATGAACTAAGCGACTGGGTAAATAACGGGCAGCTATCAACTGCATGGATAGAATATGAATTGGAAAAAGAAGCGGTCGTAACGGAAGTAGCATTAAAATTAAATAACTTTCGTTCCCGTACTTATCCTTTGCGCATAACTGTGGATGGAAAAGAAGCGTTTGCTGATACTACTACAAGAAGTCTTGGTTATTTTACAGCGATATGTAAACCGCAAAAAGGTAAGAAAGTGCGGATACAGTTAGCGACTTTATCAAAGGACCAGGCTGGAGAAATAATGGCAGAAGTGTCGGGAAAAAAGTTGGATGACGGTGTAACAAGGGATGATAAAAATGCAAAGGGAACGCTCAGTATTATTGAAGCTGAGATATATGAAAAGCCCAAACAATAATTTTCTATTATCGCAATATGTTTAACAGGCTCATTTTTTTCTTTTTGTTATTGATCACGAAATCCGGGTTGGCACAATCGGTTTCAGAGATGCCTTTGTACCCGGCTGCAATTCCTGGAGGCATTTCTTCTGCTATCCAGGAGAAAATAATATTTGTCAACGGAGGCGTGAGGATATCGAATGTTATTGCTCCCACACTTACGCGTTTTTCACCGGCAAAACCCAATGGTATTTCCATCATTATTTGCCCCGGCGGAGGATATAGCCGCCTTGCAATAGACCATGAAGGAGTGGAAGTGGCCAGGGCATTGAATCAACAAGGCATTACCGCATTTGTGTTGAAATATAGGCTGCCTAATGATACGATCATGATGGATAAATCTGTTGGACCCTTACAGGATGCGCAACAAGCTATCAGAACTGTTCGTATGCAAGCAGCTGCATGGGGATTGAATCCTGCCAGGATCGGTATCATGGGTTTTTCAGCCGGTGGGCATCTGGCAGCAACAGCGGCCACGCATTTTACTTCATTGGCTGATGCTACTTCAAAGGACACTGTTTCTGTTCGTCCTGATTTCGCTGTGCTTATTTATCCCGTGATCAGTTTTAATGATAGCATTGCACACAAGGGTTCAAAAACAAATCTTATTGGTAAAAACCCTTCAGCCGAGAAAGTGAAACTCTTTTCAAATGAATTGCAGGTTGCTAAAAACACTCCTCCTGTATTTTTAGTTCATGCAGGGGATGATGGAACCGTGCCGGTGGAAAACAGTATCCGGTTTTACCAGGCTTGCATACAAAATAAAGTACCGGTGGAAATGCACTTATATCCCAAAGGAGGACATGGATTCGGGCTTCACAACAAAACAACCGATGATAAATGGTTTGAACGACTATTGAACTGGATCAGTAGCAGCCAGAAAGATTAAATCAAGGTTAAGAGAACAAGCCTTCCTGTTTATTACAGTCTTCATTGACGGATTTTTCCTTAATATTATTGCATGATCAAAAATAAAAAAGCTTTCCTCTTTGATTTGAATGGCACCATGATCGATGATATGTCTTTTCACATAAAGGCATGGCACCGCATCCTGAATGAGTTGGGTGCTAATATCAGTCTCGAAAGAGTGAAAGAAGAGTGTTATGGCAAGAACCATGAATTGCTCGAAAGAATTTTTCCCGGGCGATTCAGTGAAGAAGAAAAGAACCGGATGAGTCTTGAAAAGGAAAAACAGTACCAGGCCGAGTTTAAACCACATCTTAGTTTATTACCCGGGTTGCATGAATTTCTTAAGACATATCATGAAGCAGGAGTGAAGATGGGAATCGGATCGGCTGCTATTATGTTCAATATAGATTTTGTGTTGGACAACCTTAGTATCCGTAAATATTTTGATGCTATTGTAAGCGCCGATAACGTTTTTACAAGCAAACCCGATCCTGAAACTTTTGTCAAATGCGCTGCACAACTTGGGGTTGAGCCAAAAGATTGCGTGGTGTTTGAAGATGCGCCCAAAGGTGTGGAAGCTGCTCAGAATGCAGGGATGGATGTGGTGGTCATCACGCTCATGCATACTGAAGAGGAGTTTTCTCAATACCCGGGCATTATGACTTTCATTAATGATTACAGGGAGTTATTGGCTTAATTGCACGCGCCTGCCGATAACTTATCATTACCCAAATTTCTAAATGATATTTTGCCCCTATGGGGCAATCCTACTCTCTCATTATTGTTGCTACCAGTATTTTGCTCCTAACGGAGCAATGCAACAGGTTTCGTTCATCTCGTAGGGACGGATTTACATTCTTATTATTGCTTCCGCAGGAAACACATACTTGCTCCTCACGCAGCAATGAAGCAGCTTTCATTTATCCTAGGGATTACATGTAGGTGATAGTATAAGTTAAATCATGATCCTTGTTCCGTATGGGCAATTTTACTCTTTTATTATTGTTGCAATCATAATCTTGCTCCTAACGGAGCAATGAAGCAGCTTTCATTCATCCCGTAGGGATTACATGCAGGTGACAGTATAGGTTAAATCATGATCCTTGTTCCGTAAGAGCAATTTTGCTCTTTCATTATTGCTGCAATCATAATCTTGCTCCTCACGCAGCAACTAAGCAGCTTTCATTTATCCCGTAGGGATTACATGTAGGTAACACTATAGGTTAAATCATGGTACATGCCCCGTAGGGGCAACATATACCTAGTTACAGGGAGTTATAAGTAATATCTCGCAACGACGCAAAGCTCCTACGATTGAGCATGCTTTTCTTTGCGACGTAGCGTCGTTGCGAGATGTTTTCTTTTCTGTTACCAGAATTTAGCGTACAGAACAGTCAATATAAGCAGGGTAATAACTATCATCGCAATGATAGAAGGACTTAGCTTGAACATTGACTTATCCAGCTCAAATGCTTTTGGATTTACCTTAGGCCCCGCGAGGCTAAAGCCTACCATCACTAACACGGTAAAGAAAAATGACCAGCCCATATTGATCAGGAATGGAATCTGGTAAACAGATTCTCCTTTGTCGTTCAATGTATGAAACGCAGTATAAAGCCATGTTTCGTTCCCGAAAATCTGGACCGCAAAATTCTTGAAGAATACGGCTAATACCAGGCCGGTAATTAATCCGGCAACTGCTGCTGCACCCGTGGTTCGCTTCCAGAACATTCCTAAAATGAACATTGCAAAAACACCAGGGCTAATAAAACCTGTGTATTCCTGAATGAATGTAAACCCTCCTTTTGCTCCGATACCTAATGTGTCATCCCAGGTGAACAATAATGAAATCAGCGTTGCTGCTATGGCTACCATTCGACCCGTCCACACTTGCTTTTGTTCTGTAAGATCTTTTTTGAAATATTTTTTATGAATGTCTAATGTATAAATAGTCGAGATACTATTTAATTTACCTGCAAGTGAAGCCACAATGGCTGCAGTAAGTGCGGCGATAGACAAGCCCTTTAAACCTGAAGGGAGAAATCCAAGAATAGATGAATAAGCGCTATCCATGCTCTCTACTTCTAAGTGACCTCCTTTATTCAATACAAATGCCGCGATACCCGGGAGCATAACAATCACAGGCATCAACAGCTTTAAAAAACCGGCGAATAAAATTCCTTTACGGGCTGTTTGCAGATCGGCGCCCAATGCACGTTGGGTGATATATTGATTACATCCCCAATAATTCAGGTTAACGATCCACTGACCGGCGAAATACATAGCGATACCAGGCAACAACAGGTATTTATTGATATATTCCTGCGATGCATTCGCGTCTGGTTTGCTTAAGATCATATGAAAATGATCGGGGGCTTCTTTTAATAATGTATTAAATCCTGCTAAGGCATCGCTACCTAATCCAAATTTTTCGCTGACGATGGTTAATGCAAAATAGATCGTTGCCAATCCACCGATAATAAGCACCGCTACCTGGATAACATCGGTGTAGCCGATCACTTTCATACCACCGAGTGTGATGATAAGCGCAAAAATGGCCAGACCGATCATTACGACGTGAAGATATTCGGGGCCTATAAGACCACTGATAGCAACCGCGCCGAGGAACAGGATAGAAGTGAGGTTGACAAAAATGTAAAGGAAGAGCCAGAAGATAGCCATGATCAGTGACACGGTTTCATTATACCTCGTTTTAAGGAATTGAGGCATGGTGTAAATCTTATTTTTAAGATACACCGGGATGAACCAGACGGCAATAATGATCAGTGCTACGGCTGCGATCCATTCATAGGCAGCTACGGCAATACCTACAAAGAAACCGTTGCCACTCATACCGATAAATTGTTCAGCGGAAATATTGGAAGCGATCAGCGATGCACCGATGGCCCACCATGTCAATGATCCTTCTGCGAGGAAAAACGCTTTTGAGTCATGTTCTTTTGCTTTTCTTCTTCTGTATATCCAGTAACCGTATCCGGAGATCAGGATAAAATAGAGAACGAATACAATGATGTCTTTTGTTGCGATGTTGTTCATGTGGTTGCAGTTGTTTATTTGTTATCAGAACCTATTTAGTTGGTAATAGAGATCATTCCATTTTAATTCATTCCTGAATTGTGAGAGGTTGGTGTTCTTCCCGATCACTACACATTCAATTCCCGCCATTGCTGCAAAATCCTGTAATAACTCAGTTGACAGATTCTGAGAATAACAAGTATGATGCGCGCCACCGGCAAGTATCCATCCTGCACAACCGGTTTGCATATCCGGAAGTGGTTTCCATAAAACTCTTGCTACAGGAAGTTTCGGCAGATCATGTTTGGGTTTAACAGCTTCTACTTCGTTTATCAAAAGACGGAAGCGACCGCCCATATCTATCATGGATGCATTTAACGCAGCGCCACCGTTTACATTAAACACTAAGCGAACAGGATCGGCTTTTCCTCCAATACCCAATGGATGAATTTCACAGGAGGGCTTTGCATTGGCAATACTTGGGCATATTTCCAGCATATGTGATCCCAATACCATGTTATTGCCCGGTTCAAAATGATAGGTGTAATCTTCCATAAAAGAATTGCCCCCTGCTAAGCCGGTTGCCATCACTTTCATTGCTCTGACCAGTGCAGCCGTTTTCCAATCACCTTCGGCGCCAAAGCCATAACCATCGGCCATCAATCGTTGAGTGGCGATGCCAGGTAATTGCAAAAGACCGTGCAGGTCCTCAAATGTATCAGTATAACCTTTAAAGCCGCCATCTTTTAAAAATTTTCGCAGGCCCAATTCAATTTTGGCAGCATCTCTCAACGATTGATGTTGTTTACCGTTTTTCTTTAGATCGGCTGCGAGTTTATAGTCTTTATTATAAATTTCACACAGATCGCTGACAGCTGCATCTTTTATTTTATTTATTACAGCAACAAGATCGCCAATGCCATGTGTGTTGACACTATAACCAAATTTGATCTGCGCTTCCACTTTATCACCTTCGGTAACGGCTACCTGTCTCATATTATCACCAAAGCGAACAAATTTTGCTCCCTGCAGATCATTCCATCCTGCAGCAGCACGGCACCAGCTATTTAGTTGTTCATGCACGTTTGCATCCTGCCAGTGCCCAACTATTATTTTTCTTTCCAAACGCATGCGACTCGTCATAAATCCAAATTCCCTGTCACCATGAGCCGATTGGTTAAGGTTCATAAAATCCATGTCGATACTGCTCCAGGGAATATCCCGGTTGAATTGCGTATGTAAATGACAAAGCGGTTTTTGTAAAATTTTCAATCCATTGATCCACATCTTAGCAGGAGAGAAGGTGTGCATCCAGGTGATAATACCAATACAGTTTTTATCACTGTTAACATCAGCGCAGAGATTATAGATCTCTTCCGGGGTTTTTACCACTGGTTTAAAAACAACCCTGACAGGAATATTCGCTGCATTGTTAAGCGCTGCAGCGATCTTTTGTGAATGTTCGGCTACCTGTTTCAATGTTTCAGGCCCATATAAATGCTGGCTACCTGTAACAAACCATACTTCTGAATTCTTAAAAGCCTTCATTGCGGTTTATTTTGTAATAATTTCTATGTCTTTGATCTTTTCCGGGAACCAAACCATCATTTCTCCTTTACCCCGGTTTGCCCAGGCATAATAAGGAATAGCAATAAAAGCTTGCTTCACCGTTTTTATTTCAGTTTCATTACTGATCACAGCATTCGCTTCCGATCTTATCAGCACTACGCCATTTAATAAAGATGGGCTGGTTTCAGTTGTAAACACTGCCGAAGCAGGCAGGATAATGTTAGCAGCTCTTCCATTATTATCTGTCCATTCCGCGCAATAGATCAATGGGCCTCGTTGAAGGGCTACTTTACCAATATCATCTTTCAGATTTTCATTAGCTACTATACGCCGCACTTCCATCGGAAGCTTCATTTCGATCACATCATTCTTTTTCCATGTTCTTGTAATTACTGCATAACCATTCTCCGTCTCATATTGTATCGCTTCTCCGTTTAAGCTTATTGTTGGCTTTGAATTGGAGACAGATTGAAATTTGTAAAGGTTGGAAGGTATTGCTTCGTTAGCTGCCCAGCCAGGTATTCGTAGCCGTATGCTGAAAGCCGTTGCTGCTTTTTCGGGAGACACAATGAATTTAAGATCGCCATTCCAGGGATAATTGTTTTGCTGTTCAATGCTGATCTTCTTTCCATCAACTGCGATTGTGGTGTTGCTCTTTATAAAAAGATTGATGAAAATATTTTTATCTTTTTGAGCATACATATAGCCGGGTACAGAGGGTAATAGCCTTGTTACATTCGTTGGACAGCAGGAACATTCAAACCAACCGGAACGTTCCGCCTCCCTGTCTTTATGCGTTGTGTTATTGCTGATCTGCATGGCATTGGTATAAAAAAATGTTTTGCCATCTAATCCAACACCAGAGATCA
>DASVNY010000024.1:0-3842 GCA_036383615.1 Chitinophagaceae bacterium | reverse complement strand
TGTCATAAGTAGTATATAAATAATTGGGATATTCAGCGCTGCTAAGAAGATACTTAACGTTCAAATAGATCACAATACCAGCTTCAAAAAATATAAATACCAGGATTGAATAACTGATCCCAGCAAATTTTTTGATATATTTTTTGCCTTCTTCTGTAAACCTAACCTGGAACAAACCTGATTCTTCCTGCATAGTAAAACGGTTTATTGCTAAATATACAGAAAGAAAAAAGTGACGCAATAATAAAAGCTTTACTTCCGCTTTGGTCGGTCTGAATTATTTATAGAGCAGATCATAATACTCATGCGCCATCCTGTTGCTGTCAAACTGGAAACGAACATCCTGCATACCGTTTTTCATGACCTGCCTCCAGGTGCCATAATTAGTATAATACAACGGAAGTATTTCATTCTCCAGTATCTCGTACAATTTATTTAGGTCATACTGATCCTGCTCATGCACTGCCATATGTGCATAATCCGCTTTAGGCACCACAAAACCATTGTGTCCATGATTGATGAATTCGGGGATCCAACCATCATCAGTGGAAAAATTTACCGCCCCATTCATTGCCGCAGTCATTCCACTTGTGCCTGAAGCTTCTCTCGGCACACGGGGATTATTTAACCAGCAATCAGCCGCTTGTTTCAATCGTTTTGATAAGCCTAACTCATAACCGGTGAGCACCGCGACATTTTTATATTTCTTGCTGAGGTGAACCAATTGATTGAATTCACTGATCGCAGGATGATCGACAGGGTAAGGTTTTCCTGCCCAGATTATCTGCACGGGAAATTTGGCATTACTTATCAGTGCTTCAAAGCGATCCTCATCAGTTGTGATCAGGCCTGCTCTTTTATAACCGGCAAAACGCCTTGCCCATACAATCGTAAATACATCCGGGTTGAATAATTTTCCCGTTTGATCAGCAACAATTTCAAAAGCTCTTCTCTTCAAATATTTTTTACGATCGTCAATACCATAATCATCTCCCGCTTCCATAAAACGATACAATTGCTTATCTGCCCAATAGCGCCAGTTTTGCGCATTGGTGATCGAAATGATCGGGCAAATATTTTCATACTTACCCCACATGGCTCTTGAAACATGTCCATGCAATTGCGAAACGCCATTGGATAATTTAGCAAATCGTAATGCTGCCAATGAATGATTGAACTGATCATCATTATTGCCATATAATTTTTTTACCTGGTCAACAGTGAGTCCGCAGAAATAACTCATTTTATGGCAAAGGAAAATATCATGCTTTTCATTACCCGCTTCTTCCGGTGTGTGCGTGGTGAAAACTAAACGCTTTCTTACTTCATCCAGGTTATTCTTGTATTTATTATACAAATAGAAAGCGGCTGACAGTCCATGTGCCTCATTCAAATGATATAATTCAGGATTGAAGCCGATCACATCCATCAGCTTGGCACCACCAACACCCAGCAATATAAACTGGGCCACTTTGGTTGCCACATTCGCGTCATATAAACGATGAGTGATCGTTTGTGATACATAATCGTTTTCCGGAACATCGGTTGACAACAAAAAAAGCGGCGCTGTTTTAAAAGTTTCAGGGTTCAGGTACAATACTTTCACCCAAACAGGATGCTCATGCACCGTTATCTGGAATTTTATTCCTGTTTCTTCTAAAAAGCTGTAATGTTTTTCGTTCCAGGTAACATTTAATGTTTGGTCCTGGTGACGGGCCTGGTCATAGTAACCATACTTCCATAAAATGCCAATACCAACAAGGTTTTGACGCAATTCGTAAGCACTGCGCAAATGGGAGCCGGCCAAAAATCCCAAGCCACCGCTATAGATCTTCAGTGGCTGGTGTGTAGCAAACTCCATGGAGAAGTAAGCTATCTTTTTTGAGTAACGGTCTTCAACAGGATACGGGACAGAATAATTAGTAAAATTCATAGTGTGTCTTTTTTACACGAAGTTGCAAGATAAAACTTTCTTATGAATGAGATGAGTTTGTTAAGGCAAGCTGATCGGGTTTATTCACAGGTTGGTGACAACTTTATATTATTTTTTCTTAGTTGTCTTTGGTTTGGTTTCTCTTTTCTTTGCATAAGAGCCATCAAATGTACAACGAAGTCCCCTTCTTGAACCGCATCCTTCAATTTCTTTCAGTGTAACAGCAGATGAACTGAAGCGGAACTGTAACACACAAGGATCGCCCCCTACCCTGTATTCAGCAAGATTTGCAGAACGGATAATAGCTTCTCCTTTTAATTCTCCTGTGCACTCGCCATTATTTTTTTCAAAATGAATAAAGAAACTGAGCCGGTCGCTTTTCCTGCCATCACGGATAGAAACGAGGTTCGTTTTTCCCGGGCCGTAATCAGCAGAGAATTTATTTTTTCTCGCCATCGTATCAATGGGGTTAATCAACTCCATCGCTTTATCCTCGAGCGCATCTGTCATGATGAGTGTAAATTCTTTTGTATCCGTACTAAGCGCATACACGTCTTTTCCTTCACTTGAACTACCATCTCCATTTTTACGCAATTGTGAATTGGTAATGGTGAATCGTTTGTCGATCACGGTGGTTCTTTGCATTGATTTACTGGCATCGGAGCGCAGCAAAGGCATTGCAGTAATGAACTGATCCTTTTTATCAAATGCCATCACAAACACGACCTTTTTATTAGCCGCAACACCTTTTGCAAACAAATAGGTGGCTGCATCGCTAACAGCTTTCCCTAATGGATAAATCTTGGGTTTGGCACCTTTACTGAAAAGTTTGCTGGTAACAGAATCAGGAATGAATTGACTGAAAACTTTAGAGCCGATAAGCAATGAATCTTTTTCCTTTTTGAGCAAAACACTATCTGCCAACTGGAAGGGCAGGTTCACCGCCTGGAAAAATTCAATAAAATCGTGCACTTCAACCGGCTCTTCGCCAGACATAGAAGGTTTCTTTTTTTGCTTGCAGCCGGCAATTACAATAGAAGCAATAAGAAGAAAAAAACCTGTTCGCAAAAGGGTCATAGGCATGAATTGGGAACCGAAAATAACAGATTCCCTCCTTAAGGCAAATTATAGTTTGGCCGGCAGGAAAATACTTTTTAGATTTGTCTAAATTTATTTTTAGCCATGTTGAATTTTTCAACAAGTGAAGAGAATTACATTAAAGCCATCTTTCATTTGCAAAAAGAAGACGGCACTGTTACCACCAACGAGCTATCCCGCGAATTAAAAACAAAGCCGGCTTCTGTAACAGATATGATGAAGAAGCTAAAAGCAAAAAAATTATTGCATTATCAACCCTACCAGGGATTTCGGCTAAGCAGCGAGGGAAGTAAAGTGGCCCTGGGTATTATTCGCCGGCACAGGCTTTGGGAATACTTTTTAGCAGAGAAATTAAAATTCTCCTGGGATGAAGTTCATGAAGTGGCCGAACACCTCGAACATGTAAGCAATAAAAAACTCATTGACAAACTGGACGAGTTCCTTGGCTTTCCCCGGGTTGATCCGCATGGAGATCCTATTCCCGACCAGGACGGAAAGATCGAAAGCAGCCGGCAGATCTGTTTAACGGACCTGCCCTTAAATAAAGTGGCCCTTGTTAGTCATGTCAGCGATCAATCAAGCGGTATTCTTGAATTGCTCAAACATAAAAAGATCGGTATTGGCACAAAGCTGGAAGTAAAAAAGAAATTTGATTTTGATAATTCAATGGAGATAAAAACAGGCCGGCAGCCTGTTTTTACTATTAGTGAGCAATTGGCACAAAACATTTTTGTAAAGTATGGTGCATAAGAATCATAGCGACGTTTCATTAAGTGAAGTACATGAATCCGTTGACACCACTTCAACCCAT
>DASVNY010000023.1:0-6374 GCA_036383615.1 Chitinophagaceae bacterium | reverse complement strand
GCCATCTGGCTCAGGCTGGCATGGTTACTTGCCATGATACGGAACACCGTTGATATCCCTCTTTCTGTCTGGTTTTCTTTATCCTTTTTCTTTTTCTCGTCGGGCTCCTTCTTCATTTCATCAGACAAAACAGCGAGTAGTTCATCGCCTTTTTTGCCTTTCTCTTTTTTGTTTCCTTTTTTTCCATTTTCATCATCGGGACCACCTTTCAGGTCCTTAATATGCTGATCTTTTACAGGCTGCAGTTTGCGCCGGCCATAGTCAGTGAAATAGCGATGATTCTCCATAAAGGCGATATTCATCTTGCGCCATTTCTTTTTTGAAACATCTTCGCCTGAAAAACCTGTCAGTTCCTGTCGCAATTCTTCATTCTTTGCAGTAAATTCGTCTGTGCCCAGGTGAAAGAGATCGGCATCACAAATGATCTGCTCAATGAGTGATCCCGGAGATTGAGGCATCCTGGTGGCATCGATACAACCAATGACCTTGGTAGTGATCGCGGGTGAGGCAGCTTTTTGACCGAGAAAATCAGTAGCAAATTGTTTGCTTACTTCTTCGTGACCCTGTGATTTGCCAGAACTGAAACCTGTGTCATGAAACCAGGCAGCTATCAGCAATGATTCCCGGTCCTCGGGTTGCAATTGATAATAGTCAGCCATTTCTTCGGAGGCAGCTACTACCCGCCTTGTGTGTTCGAGATTGTGATAAGTAACATTCTTGCTGATCTTATTCGTCAATATATCCAAAGCGTATTCTCTCGCTGAAGCAAGTAATGTGGACTGAGAATCGGTCATACTTTAATTATTTGAGCATGATAAATTTAATCAAAAAGATGAAAAACATGGAGTTGAATATTAAATCTAATGGATTATGGCTGCTATTGTTGTTGCTGGTTATGACCGGCTGTGAGCATAAGAAAGTTATTTTAACCCCGGAAGGCTATGATATCACCAAACCGGATAAGATAGAATTGGGCAGCAAACTGGATGAAATATCGGGCATCTTTTGGGTAAATGATACTGTGATGATCGCTAATAATGATGAAAGCGGGAAGATATTTGCCATCAATCTGCAGGATAGGAAAAACTATGAATACCCCAATATCAAGTTTGGTCCCAAGGATGATTATGAAGATATCGTGAAAGTAGGGGATACCATCTTTGTGTTGGTGTCAACAGGAAGTATTGTAAAGGTAACAGGGTATAAAACTGATTCAACCATACAGGCCGTTACTGTAGCTACCTTACCGGGTAAAAATGAGTTTGAGTCCATGTACTATGATCCCGGCACTCATTCTTTGGTGATGCTTTGCAAAACCTGTCATAAGGAAAAGGACAAGATCAGGAGTGCCTACCGGTTTGATCTTAACACGCAAACTTTAATAGAAGAACCTTTTTATAGAGTGGATATTGATGCCATCCGGACCATTCTTGACGATTCCCGTAATGAGTTCAAACCCTCGGCAGCGGCTATTCATCCTATTCAGCAAAAGATATACATGATCGCATCGGTAGGTAAAGTGCTTGTGGTAACTGATAAGCAGGGAAAAGTGGAACAGGCGATTCCTATTTCACCTACGATGTTCCCGCAACCGGAAGGATTGACATTTGCTCCCAATGGCGATCTCTATATTTCTAATGAGGTGGCAACAGACGAAAGAGCAACTATTTTACGCTTTCCTTTCAAACAAAAGCAATAACCCAGGGATGCAGTTCAAAATTGAAGACCTCGAAAAAGCCATCAGCGAAAATTTGTGATGCACCCTATTCAACTGTTTTCATTTGTCGCGGGGTGAAATGACGCGCCTCAATTTTTTCAATGATATAAAGTGAAAGGGTGAGCCATATAAATCCGAAAGCCAGGCCGGTAATGACATCACTGAGATAATGCACCCTTAAATAAACCCTGCTAAAAGCGATCAGCAGCATTAGCACTACAAAGAATGCGATAATAAGATTTCGCCACCAGGTGTTTTTTACTTCATGGAGCAGGATCAGGATGATCAGGCCATAAAAAGTAACGCCAAGCATAGCATGACCACTGGGAAAACTCAGCCCGCTTACATGTTCAATCAGGGGGTTGCCGGGACGGGGCCTGTTGAACAATGCTTTTAAAATAAGTTTTAATGACAGGCTGCTCAATGCAACAACGGCGATCCGGATTGCCAATCTTTTTTTCTTGCGGTATAAAAAATAAAAAAGCAATAAGAAGTTTGCTGGAATCAAAAAGGTATGTTTCGCTAAAAAGGAAATGAAAACGATCACATGGGTGAGCCCGGGAGTTTCATATGGCGAAATAGTGTCAAAAACAGCCTGGTCAAACTGGGCGTTCTTTTGAATAAATACTATATAAGCCGCCCAGGTGCAGATCAATAAGGCCAATGAGAGGAACACGAGCATAGGGGGATGGGTAGCAAATAATACTAATGGCCGCTGTTCTCTTGTATGTGTAAGTTTTTGCCTCATTGGATGCCACTCAGATCTTAAGGGCAAATAATTCCATTTCCTGGTTCTTTCCTTTCATATCAACGATGCCCATGCTTTCACTTTGCCAGTCTTTAAGGGTAAGCAGGTCTATCATTTCTTTGGATACGAGGAATTTTTGGTTCAGATCGGTGCAGGCGGTCCTTATCCTTGATGCGGTATTGATCGTGTCACCGCTCATGACTAATTCTTTCTTGGCGATCCCGACCTGTCCGACCATAATATTGCCTGCGTGCATGCCGGCTTTGTATTCGGGAACAATATCATACTTCTGTTTAAAGATATCTGTATTTATATTGAGCACTTTCCGGGATTCGATCAGGGATTTGACAGCTTTTTTGGCATTCGCCTCCGTACCCGGCCACCAGGCAACGATCTCATCGCCTACATATTGATAGATACGGCCATCGTGTTCCATTATTCCTACAGACATACAATATATAAAGTCCCTTATAAATGAAAAATATTCTTTGTGTCCCAGTTTTTCCGCAATAGGTGTCGAGTTTTTCAGGTCAACAAATAACAAAATCCTCTTTTCCTCTTTTGGCTGGAGGTATTTACCTGTCATTATATCAAAAAACACACCACCTGAATATTTCCCGTTTATTTCCAGCGCCAGTTGCGTGAGCAGGAATAAAATGATCCATTCAACCATTTTAGGGAAGAGCCATGCCGGGCGGAATTTATTTTCACTGAACCGGTCAATAGCAAATGCAAGACCCCGCTGCCTGATCAACACCTCATATGAAACATAGATACAAAAGCTCATCACGATCGCGGCGGCAACGAGTAGCAATGTTTTTACAACAAGATTCACCCATAGTGAATGGTTACGTAAAAATCTTTTTAATACCGATACCAGTAAGAAGCCAACCATAAAGCTAAACAACAATACATTGACTTCACGAAGCAGGAGGGCACGGGTGGTATATATATAAGGATCATTATTCCGGGTTAGTATCATGCCGGTTTTCATCCGCAGCAACAGGAGCAGGAAGTCAATAATGGTCCAGCAAAGGGCGATCGTAACAATAAGTTTCAGGGCCCGTTTATTGACCACGGAACCACCGGGAACTATGAGATGTGTTCTTTCCATTGAAAATGCCGGCGACCTGCCGGAAATATATTAATCACATACGATGCCATAGTTAAAAACGCAGGTTCACCTTGGTGCCAAAAGTGAAATTGAGCAGCCTTTCGCCTTTTGAGAAACCCACTGACCCTGTTATTACAAAAAGATTAAAGGGCATAAAATAAAAACCGCCACCGAATGCTGAGTGCCATTTACGTGAATCTTCTTCTTTCAGCCACACTCTTCCTATATCATAAAAACCGGTGAGACCAAATGCGCCAGGGATCAAATAAGATTTGATATCGAACAATTTCACTCTCAACTCAAGACTTCCATAAGCAGAAGAACGCCCGAGGTATCTGTTCTTACGAAAGCCATGCAGGTTGAAATTATTACCCAGCGACATAGCCTGGAAATATTCAAACCGGTTGGTAAAAATTTTGCCACCACCCAATCCAAGCACTGCCACCACTTTTGCCGGGTCGGTAAGACTTGCATAAATGGTCATATCGGAAGAAAGACGATAATAATTGTTAGAGCTTTTATTCATCCCAAAAGCGGAAATCAATTCATTATTCCAGAGCACTCCACGGGTAGGGAATATTTCATTGTTGCGATTGTCAAACCTCATCGCCGCCTTTAATCCTAAATATGTTTTAAGACTAAAAACATTTGCGGGGTCCAGTCCCACCAATGCAGGGTTTTCGAGTATTTTACCAACATTGTCTTTTTGTTCACTCCAGTAATGAAAGAAATAAGGACCTGCCATCACACTGAGACTCGAAAACACTCTTCGACGGATCAGCGCTTCCATTTCCAATGTCCTGTAGCGGCTGCGATAGAATTTATAAGAATGCTCATCGAGTTTTTCTGTTTCATTACCTAAACCAAAAAAGTTGGCCACTAAAGGATAGCCGAAATCGGCTTTTACTAAAAGATCAAGGTCACGGGAAAAATGATTGAATTCTCCCTGGTAGCGGAAACGGTAAGCATTCCTGTCTAAGGAATATAAAGCGGCAAAAGATTGCTCACTGGCATAAGGTTCATTACGGAAACCATAAGTGCGGCGTGAGAAGCCAGCTCCCACAATGAATCCATCATCCGAATTGGCGCCGATCTCAACCTGTGGAAACTTGCTCCTGTTATATTGAAAACCAAGAAGGCTGTAGGAATTGACAGGAGGATCTTTTGAAAAACGATTTTTGGTGCGGCCACCTGTACTCTTGATATAATTTCCTTCCACATTCATGTCATACAGGAGGGCCCTGATATTACTGCGGACATTGAAGGTGTCATTTCCACGGCCGCCGATGATCCTGATCTTGATCCTTGACTTAGCGTTTTCATCAATTTCAAAAAGGTCATCATCATTCAAACCATATAAACGCAATTCATCAGTAGTAGAGAACTGGAAAGTGCGGTTATACATAATGAAACTGGTATCATTTCCTTTCTCCCTTGCATAGACCCTTACGTTGAGTCCATTACTATCACTGCTAACCCTGAAATATTCTTTTTGATTACTACCCACCACATTCACTTTCCGTGAAATGAAACGATAGTATTGCATGGCTGCTTTGGGCAGCGCATTACGGCGACTGATCAGTTTTTCGGTTATCGTTTTTCCATTGATACCATATACCTCGGGAGGTAATTTTTTTATCGCCTGCGTGATAACACTATCGGCTAAACCATCCTGCACTTCTGCAATGATCTCTTTCCATTCTTTAGCGTCAAGATCGGTGAGGAAAAGACGATCAAAATCTTTGGCAGAAAAACCAAGCCAGTTCACTTTGGGAATATCCTTTCTGAACCCAATCAGGAAAGGCAGCATGTTTCTGCTGGCAGCTTTAATCAGGCGACCATCAGAATAAAAAAATGCCTGGTCCCTGTCGCGGGGAATAGGGTAATATATCTTGCCTTTGCCGGTATCATTCGTTGCCCATTTCCATTGATCAAAATGCCTGTCGAAATCGGCAATAAGAATATCAAGCAGGCGAGCCCTCAGCACAGCCTGCTGATCTGCACGATGATCATTTTCTTCGATCAGTTTGTTAAAGACTTTGATCGTGCTTTTTGTTTCTGTTCCATCCCAGGATGGTTCTCTTTCTTCCAGCATGCAAACAGTGTTGGCAAACAGTGGTTGATAAAAACCAAATGCGGGATCATCGGGCACAAAGAATAATTCAGGATGTGGCACGGCAATATTCAATGGCGCCGCTAAAGAAGGAATGGTTAAAGCAGCATAGGGATGTGCGGCGGAATTAAACTCCTGCACCACATCCTGCGCCAGGGTGTTACGGAAATTTTCCGGTAATGCTTTGGTAGGGTTCTTGTCAATGGCCCTCAGCACCCATTCTTTCCCCTGTTTATCCCTTAATCGTAACGATTTGGTTTGTTTACCACCACCTAAGCTCAGTATTCGGAATCCGCCTTTTTCTTTATTGATGTTAAATACTTTCATGTTCACCGGCGTTGACCATTCGGGCCGGTAGTTTTGTCCCATAATGAATTTTCTCAGCCCTTTTATGGGAGGATATTTATCACTGGCAGTAATGGTGATCGTGTCATTATACTTCACGTTTTTTGGAACATCCACTATTCTTTTAGTGGTATCAAGTGCGGGTTCGGGTATCGCCGAGAAATTAAGTATAGTGGTGTGATAGGCATTGCGTACACTATCTGTAACGGTATAGAATGTTACGGTAACATTTTTATTTTTTGAAACCTCCATCACAGCAAAACCGGTTTGCTGATCCACGAACAAGCTTTTGCGGCTTTCTGATACGCGGTTTGTTTTGCAACCTCCACCACTTACG
>DASVNY010000022.1:0-2435 GCA_036383615.1 Chitinophagaceae bacterium | reverse complement strand
GTAATTATCTTTTCCCTGTATATTACTACCCGGGCCCTGGGGATGTTTCCAATCAGCTCCTTTCACCCAGTTCCACCATTGGCTGTAATCATTCAGGTCAACCGGTCCCTCCGACTGCTTAAAAACCAATGATGCTGCTTGTAACTGCTCTTCTGGCGGCTTGGGAGTTCCCGCGGGCAATGTTTTTTTCATTTCCTCCCAATCCGGTTTTTTTTCAGCAGTAGTTATATATCCTGTTGTTTCCACAAATTTGCGAAACTGGGCGTTGGTCACTTCTGTTATATCTATATAAAAAGCAGAAACCTCAACGGTATGTTTGGGCAATTCGTCTCCGGCAGCCTGGTTATTATCTCCACCCATTTCAAAAGTTCCACCGGGTATTAACACCATGCCGGCTACAGACGTATCTCCACCAACACGGATAGAAGAAGTTGTGTCTTTTGCGAATCTTGAAGGCGCCGGCATGCACGAATGAACAGAATCCCGTGAAATGGTATTAGTATGGTCATTGCCATTCCTGCAGGAGATAAGTATGAACAGCGTTAAGAGGATTTGCCAGTTGCTGCTACTTATTCTATTTATACGTTTCCACATATCGGCTCTCTTTCTCGTTTTTAAAAACTATCGATCCTGTAAACCCGTGTTTGGGTCCATTGATAATCGTGATCAGAACTCAGCCGGTGATTTAATTTCATTGCGCAGCGTTTTAAGCGCACGGGTAATATGCTGCTCTACTGTACTGATCGTGATCTGCATCTCATGCGAAATCTCTTTGTTTGACAAGTCATAATCCCTGCTCATGCTAAAAACCTGGCGGCATCTCACAGGCAGCTTCTGTATCACATTCTTTACATGCTGTTCGAATTCCTGTGTTTCGACAGGATTTGCAAAATCGTTTTCGCAAACCGGGCCAAAAAAAAGTTGCTCCTGGTACCGGGCTCTCACAAGTGCGTCCCTGTATTCGTTAAGCACCTTGTATTTTAAAGCCTGGTGTAAATAAGATTTAAGTGAATGAGCCAAATTGATGGAATTTCTCCTCGCATACAGGTCAGCAAAAATATTCTGGGCGATATCTTCGGATTTATCCCGGCGATTCAACCGTTTGAATGCTGCATTTACCAAAGAGGGCCAGTACCGTTTATACAGTTCACCGAATGCGTGAAAATCATCTTCCTTCATCAAACGAAAGAGTTCAAAGTCAGTGTAACTTTTGTAATTCATGTTAGCAATATTTATGCAATCGCATTTATTTCCGTCTTAATAAAATTCGTCACGCTATTAGCTGGCCCTAACGTTGCGCTGCTTCTTCCAACTCCACAGTGAAAAGTTTAGTCTTTAATTCAGCAAGCTTCAGCGCTGCCAATTTACGCATAGAAGATGAATTTTCTTCTAAGAGTTCTCTCTTATTTTCAAATGAATCATACCATTGATCCAGCTCAACCTGTTCATCCCTGGTCAGTTTACCTGCGAGGTACCTATCTATCATTTCAGGTAACCTATGCTCGTTCACAGTTGGTTTAATTTTTAATATGTCAATCATTTTTCAAAACGGAATAAGGTTTAAAAATTTATTATCTCCGAATAGTAATGGTCATCCTTAAGTTGAATTCCTGACAATCAACCGGGTTTCTTTTACCTCCTGGCTGGCAACTTTATTTCCCCCACTCTCGATATTCCTGATCAGCATTCCTACAGCCGTGAGCGCCATTTCCTGGATCGGTTGCTGTATCACAGTGATAGAAGGCTTATATATCTTAAAAAAATCGTGATCATCAAAACAAACAATTGCCAGGTCCTGCGGGATAGATAGCCCAAGATCTCCTATACTCTCTAATCCATATACACCCAGGTAGTTTGTTGCAAAGAACAACGCATCTGCTTCTGGATTCTCCTGAATAAAAAAAGTGATCTGATCGACAAATGCCTGGTGAGATTGATCATAGGGCATCTTAAGAACTTTTGAAAAGCGAATACCTAACTCTTCAACAGCATCGTAATATGCTTTTTCCCTTTCATGCATCTGCACCTGGTCAAGATCTATAGTAATAAAGGAAATGTTGCTATAGCTTTTTTGCACCAAATGCTTCATCCCATCTTTTACTCCTTTGTAATTATGAACTGTAACGGAAGATGCTTTTATATCCGGGAAATGCCTGTCCATTAATACCAGTGGCTTTTTTTGCTTCAGTAGATCTGCCACCGATTTTTTCATTCCTTTACATGGAGTGATCAAAAAGCCATCTACCTGCTGATCCAGCAAAGTTTTTACCAGTTCATTCCCTTTTGAATCATTATTCTCCGTGCTGCAATAAAGTAGCTTATAGCCTTGCGCATAAGCTTCATCTTCTATTGTTTTGGCCAGCATTGCGAAGAAAGGATTCGAAATATCTTCTACTATCAGCCCAAGTATGTTTGACTTCCCGGTTCGCAGGCTC
>DASVNY010000021.1:0-13563 GCA_036383615.1 Chitinophagaceae bacterium | reverse complement strand
CCACGCATGACCCTGCTCAACAATTGGGAAGCAACACATACCGATTTTACCGAAACACGTTTGGTAGAATTGTTTGATGAAGCAAAAAAACTGGGCGTTGATCTTTTTTTACTGGATGATGGCTGGTTTGGCAATAAATATCCCCGCAATGATGATAAAGCTGGTCTTGGCGACTGGCAGGAGGATAAAAAGAAATTACCCAGCGGCCTTGGCTACCTGGTAAAACAAGCGGAAGCAAAAGGAATAAAATTCGGTATATGGCTGGAACCTGAAATGGTGAATCCTAAAAGCGAGTTGTATGAAAAACATCCTGATTGGATCTTAAAACTACCTAACCGCGAAGAAAATTATGGACGTAACCAGTTAGTGCTGGATTTGATCAATCCAAAAGTGCAGGATTTTGTTTACTCCATTGTTGATGATATGCTGACCAAGGACCCCGGCATTGCATTTATTAAATGGGATTGCAACCGCAGCATGACGAATATGTATTCTCCTTATTTAAAAGAAAAGCAAACGCATTTGTTTATTGAATACACCCGTTCGCTTTATAAAATAATGGAGCGGATCAGGACCAAATATCCGCATCTGCCGATCATGTTATGTTCAGGTGGTGGTGGCCGTACCGATTATGCTGCCCTGAAATATTTTACAGAATTCTGGCCCAGCGATAACACAGATGGTCTTGAACGGATCTTTATTCAATGGGGTTATTCTTACTTTTTTCCTGCTAACACTATTTCCGCTCATGTAACAAGTATGGGGAAACAACAATCCCTGAAGTTCCGCACAGATGTTGCGATGATGGGCAAGATGGGATATGATATCCGTGTAAATAATTTTACGGCGCAGGAATTACAGTTCAGTAATGAAGCGGTGAAGCTATATCATCAACTCAGTCCCGTGATCTGGCAGGGCGATCTATACCGGCTGATCTCTCCTTATGATGAAAACCGGGCCGTGCTGATGTATGTGAATGATGCAAAAACTAAGGCCGTACTCTTTAATTATTTTACAAACCCAAGAAGAAAGGATATTTTTTCAAGAGTTGTATTACAGGGCCTCGATCCAAACAAAAAATATCGTCTTCGCGAGGTGAATCTTTTCCCGGGTACCAAATCCGCACAGCCCGACAATGATAAAGTGCTCACAGGCGAATACCTGATGAATATTGGATTGAACCTGGCGCCGGGCAGGGCAAATGTGATGAGTAGTAATATATTTGAGTTGGTGGAGGAGTGAGGGAAGTCAAAGGAGTCAGGAAAGTCAAAAAAGTCAAGGAGTCAGGTAACTCAGCGGGAAAAATAAAAGCATATGAAAAATATTCTTTTTGCACTGTTATTCACAACTACAACAGGTATTGCGAATGCACAGACACATCAGCTTGAAAAAATATGGGAGACCGATTCGGTGATCGCTGTTCCTGAGTCTGTGTTGCCGACAAAAGAGCTGCTTTATATATCATTGATTGATGGTGGCGGATGGAACGCCGATGGCAAAGGTGGTGTTGGTAAAATGACCCTTGATGGAAAGATCATTGATAGTGTATGGATCACTGGCCTGAACGCACCAAAAGGAATGGGTATTGTCGGCAATCGCCTCTTTGTTGCAGATATCACCGACCTCGTTATTATCGATATCAAAAATGGTAAGATCGAAAAGAAGATCGCTATCGATAGCGCCAAAGGGTTGAATGATGTTACGGTAACTGACAAAGGGGTCGTGTATGTTTCCGATTCAAGAACTGGAAAAATATGGCGCATCGAAAATGACCAGCCCTCTCTTTACCTCAGTGATATTAATGGGGTGAATGGTCTTAAAGCTATCGGCAACGATTTATATATTGGCGCAGGCAAATTGTTTCGCAAAGCAGATGCGGCAAAACAGCTGACAACAATTGCCGAAGTATCGCAGGGCATTGACGGTATAGAGCCGATCGGAAATGGCGATTTCATTGTAACGGCATGGCAGGGATATATATGGTATGTGTCTGCCAATGGAAAAGTAGAGACATTACTCGAAACCCATATGCTAAAAAGAAACACTGCCGATATTGGTTATGACCCGGAAAAGCGGATCATGTACCTGCCAACTTTCAATGCAAAAACTGTTGCTGCCTACAGGCTGAAATAAATATCATGAACAGATCATTATTCCTTCTATCAACACTGCTGTTTGGCTTTTACACCGTTCTGCAAGCGCAGAAACCAAAGCCGAAGTACACAACCGATATCGAATTGCAATTCGCCACGCATATAGCAGGAATTTCGAAGGATACTATTTTCGTAAACAAAGGCAGCACCTACTCTTTTACTGTTGACACACCTGAAGACAGCGGGCTGGTAAATACTTCGGCAACAGTTGAGCATTTGATCAGCCAGGTTCATGTAACTGATTTGTCGGTGCAACAATATTCTGTTTTTGACAAAGATGGTACGATTAAAAAAGCCGGCTTCCTCGCTGCAGGTGATAAACTACAGGTGGTTTCGGCAGACGGTAACCGAAAAAAGAATTATCATATAGTTATTAAACCTGGCGCCATTGGTGGAATGTTATGGTTGGAAGAAAAGCTATTTACTGTAAATACAAAAAGACCGCTCACCCTGCATTACATAGCGGGCCAGCGTTCACCGGATGCAACTGTCAGGTTTTATTTCCCTCCGGGTATTAGCGTCACCGGTGAAAATACAACTGTCAATATCATTGGGCGGGGAGCTGTTAAACTGAAGGATCTCTCTTCTCAATCGATTGGCCGCACCGGTAACCGGTATTCTTATAGCCGTGTAGGTACTTATCAAATTTCGAAGTCGGTTGATGGAAGTACTACGCTAATACTTGAGCACCTTGATCTTCGTCCAAAAAATGGATCGGATGTTGTGGTTTGTATCAATGATGTTAGCTTCAGGAAGACGGGAGATCATTTCTTTCGTGCCAGCTATACAACTTCGGCGCCGGAAAAATTAAACAGCGCGGGGGTTGGTTACGAGATAGCCCGTTTACCAGTTTACAATTTTATTACTGACTTCAGGAGAGTAATGCCACACATGTGCCGGTATGAAGAAACAGCAGACACCTATACCAAAACCAGTTTTACATGGACCGCTACCGGAAATTCTTCAGCCATACAATTACTGCAATCGGCAGATCGCGGTAACAACTGGACGATAGCGGTTGCCCATATAGATGCAAAACATGGCAAAGCCGAAGTGTCAGGATTGAATCCTGGCAAATTCTATCAATTCAAACTACTGGTGAAAGATGGACAGCATAAAGGATATTCCAATGCAGTTTCATTTTATTCCGGCAAAGTCGATATCAGGCAGTTCGATGTGAAAGGCGATGGTATAGCAGATGATACAAAAGAGATCAATAAAGCAATTCTTCAATTAAGCCTGGCTGGCGGCGGCACATTATTTTTTAGCAAAGGCACCTATAATGTTCGCACGATCCATTTACAAAGCAATGTGTATTTATACATAGATAAAGGAGCAACGATAAAAGCTATTAAGGGAGCCGATGCTCCTGAAGCCACCTGGTTTAGTGATAAAAAATACCGGTCAGGTTTATCACCTACGGATGCTGGCCCCTATGCCGACCCTGAAAATTACCTGACTAAACAAGACGTAGGTCATCATTACTTCCAAAACAGTATGTTCTTTGGTGAGAGATTGGAGAATGTAAAGATCATCGGTAATGGTCGTATTACCGGTGATGGCAACCTTGTTACCGGCGACAACGTAATGAAGAATGCTCCTGATAACAGGGCAGATAAAATGTTTGCGTTAAAACTTTGCTCAGACGTGGAGATCGGGGGGCTTTATCGCAAGGATGATCTATGGTATGACTCCACCCGTGATGAGCCCTATTATATAAAAGCAGATGGTTCCAAAGATTTCGATACGGAGAATATGTTACAAATTGATCGTGGTGGTCATTTTGTTTTACTCGCTACCGGCACTGACAATATTTATGTTCACGATACTTATTTCGCGAAACAGAGTTCTTCCAATGCGAGAGATATTTATGATTTCATGGGCTGCAATAATGTTACAGTCACGAATATCTATTCAAAAGTAAGTTCGGATGATATTGTAAAGCCCGGCTCTGATTGTTCGCTTGGGTTCACAAGACCGGCACGGAATTATAAAGTGAGAAATATCATCGGCGATACTAATTGCAACCTGTTCCAGATCGGTTCCGAAACTGCCGATGATATCATGGATGTGCATGTTGACAATATTTATGTTCTTGGCGCCAACAAGGCCGGGTTCTCCATTTCTACCAATGATGGTGCACATATAAAAGATATCCATCTGAATTGTGGCCACACCGGTACGATCCACTCCCGCTCAAAAATGTATCGCAGTTATACTCCCTTTTTCATTTCTATTTCCAATCGTGGTCGCATTTTAGGCGCTGCTGTTAATCGCTATAAGTTTGATGAGAATGGAGTAAAGCATGATGAGCTGCTGGTCACCAATATAAATATCGGGGTGGTAGAAAATGTTCTTATTAACGGCATAGATGTAATGGAGGTTTATGCAGGAAGTTCATACGGGGGAAAGAATGAGCGCTGGAAACAATATGATGGTACACAAAAACGAGCAACACCCATTGTAGCTGGTTACCAGTTACCAAATGCCGCTGCTGTTGAAGGTGGGTTGAACTTTACGCTTCCAAATGGCAAACACACCGGCTATATCAAAAACATTCAATTCAATGATGTGCAGGTGCTGGTAAAAGGCGGTAATCCTATTACTGACACTGCTGCTTCACCCCCTGAATTGGGTGTTGGTCAATACAATGCTTCCAATTTAAAGCTGCAACCCTCCTGGGGTCTTTGGGCAAGACATGTAGATGGCATGATCATCAAAGACTGTTGGTTTCGCTTTGAAAAAACCGATGACCGCTATGTTTTATTTTTTGATGATGTGAAAGGCATTAAAATAGATGGCGCAAGGATGATGAAGTCTGTTCTCCCTGCGGGAATAAAACTTCAACAGTCATCGCTGATTTCTGCAAATACAACTATGTTCTAACCACCACATAAACATGTAGTGCCGGGATAATTTTCTGTTTGCTACATTTAAAGGGCATACAATGACCTAACTTTAAGAGACAAACTAATTTTTTGAAAGCCCTTTCTTTCAAAAAGAGATACTCATCTGCGCTATGGTTAAAAACCTGGGTATGCATTGTCATTTTCATTCTTCAATCATTCATTTGTGTTGCGCAGCCTGCTTTGGATAAAATTCAATTCAACCATTTTAGTACTGATCACGATCTTACACAAACTGGTTTTACCAGCATACTGCAAGACAGGAAAGGGTATATGTGGTTTGGTAGTTATTCCGGGCTGATAAAATTTGACGGCTACCGATTCACGCATTACAATTACGATCCTTCTGATAAAAGATCCCTTCCGGCTAACGATATAGTAAAGTTGTGCGAGGACCGGAATGGAGGTATATGGATGGCTGCGGCAAGCAATGTTATACTCAGCCGGTTTGATCCGCCCACCGAGAGCTTTACCGTATATCAAAAGAATGAGAACAGCAGGTCCGAAGGATTGCCGGGCTACGTTCAAAGCATGATCGCTGATAAACAGGGAAAAGTTTGGATAGGTACAGATGCCGGTTTATGCTTTTATGACCCGGTATCAGGGAAAATAATTCGCGTAAATAAAAAGATCAATGCTGATACTTTATCTAGCCAAAACATCTATTGCCTTATGATAGATCATAGGGATATGCTGTGGATAGGTACTGCAAACGGGGTAAATACTTATGATCCCTCACGTCAATCCTTAAAGCTATTCAATCCTCCCGATAAAAATTATAGCGGTCTCAGCAAAGAGGTGCACAGCTTACTTGAGGATCATGCAGGAAATATTTGGATCGGTGTATGGTCGCTGGCAAAGGATGTCAATAAGAGAGGCATTTATCGCTATACTCCTTCAACAGGTAGCTCAACATTTTATACTCATGATTCCGGTGATCCCCGTTCACTGAATCCAGGCTTTGTCAACACATTGATCGAAGACAGGTTTCATAACATTTGGGCTGGTATGTATGAAGGAGGAATAAGTATTTACCAGCCAGCACGGAATGATTTTGTTAATTACAAGGCCGATGCATCAGGCCAACATGCCTTAAGCTCAAATCATGTGATGAGTATTGTTCAGGATCGAAGCGATGTGGTATGGATAGGAACCGATGGCGGAGGCTTGAACAACTGTTATCTTACCAGCAAACAGTTTAACGTATTCAGGAATTATGATAAAGAATATACCAGCCATTATCCGCTCGGCCTGTACAAGAGCCAAAAAGGAAATATTTACCTGGCTACTTTTGGAGCAGGCCTTTCTAAATTCAATCCGGAAACCGGGGTCTTTATTTCTTATAAAGCGGATCCCAATAATGACTTCAATTATTGCTATGGTGCGCTGGAAGACAGGGAAGGAAATTTATGGGCGATAGGTTTCAATGAAGGGCTTTATAAGTTTGATCGCAAAGCAGGCAGGTTCATTACTGTTCATTCAACAAGTAAGAATAAGGATACCAGTTTTCATAATATATCCAACGCTATCGTCGAGGATCGCTCAAAACGGTTATGGATCGGCACCAACAAAGGACTGAAATGTTATGACCTCTTAAAAAAAATGTATTCTCCTGCCGAAGAGCTCTATCCCAAAACTGCTCAATTAAGTAATACAGTCATTGTGAGCTTGTATTGTGACCCGGATGAAATATTGTGGATCGCTACGACCGATGGTTTCTATTTGTTTGATACAAAAAAAGGGATACTAAAAATTTTCAGGCATGATGACAACAATGCTCATTCCATAAGCAATAACCAGGTTACTTCTTTTTTGGATGATGGGACCGGAATAGTATGGATAGGGACAGAAGGCGGTGGTTTGAACAGATTTGATAAAGCAACAGAACGGTTTGCCCGCTTTACAACTAAGGAAGGATTGCCTGACAATTCAATATTTGGCATCTTAAAAGATGCGAAGGGTGATCTATGGCTTAGCAGCAATAAAGGTATTTGCAGGTTCACTCCCCCATCAGCACAAAACAAAAAAGCTGTTTGTCGAAATTACAACAGTAGCGACGGGCTACCGGGTTCTGAATTTTATTACAACACTTGTGTAAAGACAGATAATGGCCTATTTTATTACGCGGGCAAACAAGGGCTTGTTGCGTTTGACCCGGGTGGATTAAAAGACAATCAATATATACCGGCCGTTGTAATTACGGGGTTCAGTGTTTTCAACAAAACTGTTTCACCAAATGATTCCACAGCCATATTAAAATATCCTGCCGACGTAACAAAAGAGATCAGGCTCAACTATCACCAAAATCATTTTTCTTTCTCGTTTGCAGCTTTGAATTACATGCACCCTGAAAAAAATGAATATGCTTACAAACTGGAAGGATATGATAAGGATTGGGTTTATACCAATGCCGGCAATCGCATAGCGAGTTATACCAACCTGGATGCAGGTAAATATATATTTAAAGTAAAGGCAAGTAACAACGATGGTGTGTGGAACGAAGAAGGCGTGGTCATCAAACTCACCATTACTGCACCGTGGTGGCAAACATGGTGGTTCCTTTTGCTTTGCTTGCTCGTTATTGTGATCATTGTCTATGCCATTTACTACAATCGTATGCAGAAGCTCAGAGATATCCGTAGTATCAGGAACAAAATTGCCAGTGATCTGCATGATGACCTTGGCGCCACCCTCAGCAGTATTTCAATTATGAGTGAACTGGTGAACCAGCAGGTCAAAGATCAAGTGCCCGGTGCAAGTTCAATGCTGGAAAAAATAGGGGCCAGTTCACGTAACATGATCGAATCGGTGAATGATATGGTGTGGGCGATCGATCCCGTGAATGATAGTTTTGAAAATATTATAAAACGTATGCGCGGCTTCGCTTCAGAAATCCTTGGCGCGAAAGACATTGCTTTTCATTTTGATTATGAAAAGGATCTCTTACCATTGAAGCTTAAAATGGATGCCAGGAGAAATTTCTACCTGCTATTTAAAGAAGCCGTGAACAATGTTGCAAAATACGCTTGCGCAACCAATGTATTTATGTCGATCCGGAATAATGAAAACATCCTGCAATTAACGATCCGTGATGATGGCAATGGTTTTGACAGCAGTGCTGTTTCACCCGGGAATGGATTGATTAACATGCGACAACGGGCTGCATTAATGAAAGCAAGATTTTCTATAGAATCAATACCCGGCAAAGGCACACTTATTGAGCTCGAATTTAAAAATGAGTAGGAATGAATATAAGAGTTGTGATTTTTGAAGATAATTTATTGCTGCGCGAAAGTCTTGTGCAGCTTATCAATAGTAGTCCCGGGTTGACCTGCGCGGGAAGTTTTGAGGATTGCGAAAATATCATTCTGCACATCAAAAAAACAATGCCGCATGTTGTCCTTATGGATATTCAAATGCCGGGAAGATCAGGTGTTGAAGGAGTGCAACTGATACATGAAGCTTTTCCCGACATTAAGATCATTATGCAAACAGTAGTAGAAGACGAGGGAAAAATATTCGCCTCTATTTGCAATGGCGCCTCTGGTTACTTACTTAAAAACACTGCGCCGGCCAGATTATTACAGGCCATTGCAGAAGTAAACGAAGGCGGCGCTCCGATGACAGCTTCGATCGCCCAAAAGGTGTTGGAAAAATTCCGAAAACAATCCCCGGCTTCAACGGGCGAACTGGGCCAGCTTTCGGATCGTGAAAAACAAATATTGGAATGTCTTGTAGAAGGAATGAGCTATAAGATGATCGCGGCGGAATGCCAGATCAGTATTGATACGGTCCGTTATCATATCCGCAATATTTACGATAAGCTTCATGTTAATTCAAAATCCGAAGCCGTGATAAAGGCGATGAGAGGAAGGACTGCGTAAAATTCAGCGACTCACGGTAAAATAAAATTTCACCCGGAATATTTTTACGATATTAAGGGTGTAAAATCTTCTTTGCCCTAAAATTAAAAAACAGGCTTGCTATTTGTTGCGGCAATAAAATACTTATAACAACAAATTCTTACATCATGAAACAAAGATTAACCCCACTGTTAGCAATACTTATTCTCGCAGCATGTGCCCAGGAAACAAATAGCAAAAACGATAACAATGATCCTGGTAATAAAACCGATGTCATAGCCTGTGCGCCTGGCAGTAAACTGGATATAGCAAAAATTGAAGAGATAACAGGAATGAAAGGGGTAGAGAAAAATGGCGAGTATAAAATAACTGTTCCTCAAAATGACCTCAATATTGTTGTGGATGGGTTTAAAATTATTCCGCCAATGGGGTTAGGTAGCTGGGCCGCATTTACTCCCTGCGGTGATAGTGCAATGGTAATGGGAGATATTATACTGACTGAAACCGATTTAAAGCCCGTGCAGCAGGAAGTGATCAAACAGGGGTTTGCCATTACCGCTATTCACAATCATTTTGTACGGAATCGCCCAAATGTAATGTATATGCATATCGACCGTTCCGGGGATATAGTTACTTTATCAAATGGCGTTAAAGCAATATTCGATAAAGTAAAAGAAGTGAGAGGTGCAGATCCGAAAATGGCGAAAGCAGACAGCGTTACAAATACATTGAATATTGCTGTGCTCGACTCGATTATCGGTTACAAAGGCGAACTAACGAAAGGTGTGTATAAATATACCATTAGCAGACCTGATATTTCTTTGCAGGAACATGGCAAACCCGTTAGCAGTTTTATGGGATTTAATACATGGGCAGCCTGGCAGGGCACAACGGAAAAGGCGGCAGTTTGTGGCGATTTCGCTATGCTTGAAGATGAAGTTGCCCCGGTAATTAAAGCGCTGGTTGAAAATGGTATTGAAGTGGTAGCTGTTCACAATCACATGGTGCATGAAACTCCTAAAATATTTTTCCTGCATTATTGGGGAACAGGAGTTGCGGAGCAGCTTGCTAAAGGACTTCAGCAAGCTTTATCTGAAACTAAAAAAAATAATAGCCAAAAACATTCTTAACCCCTTTCTTCAAATTAATTCAGTAAATCTTCTCCTGTGCTGAAATTAAAAACAGCCTTTCGCAGAAAAAAGATCTCCTCTCCGGGCTACACTGTGCTCAACAGGGTGAAGCCTGTAAGAGGAGGTAAATATTTTTTTTCCCTTTTACTAAAACTTATTGAAGAAGCAGAATATTCAGTGCACCTGCAAACCTATGCCTTTGAAGAAGATGAGACCGGTCAACTGGTGGCTGATGCGTTGATAAGTGCAGCTAAAAGAAATATCGAAGTATATATCCTCGTTGATGGTTTTGCTTCGCAGGGTTTATCAAAAGCTTTTAAACAAAAACTGGAAGAAGCCGGGATCAATTTCCGCTATTTCGAACCATTACTTCGAAGCAAGTATTTTTATTTTGGCCGGCGCTTACATCACAAGATAGTGGTGATCGATAGCATCAGGGCCATTGTTGGCAGCATGAATATTGCCAATCGATACAATGATACAGATACAGAAAAAAGCTGGCTGGATACGGCTTTGTATGTAGAAGGAGAAACAGCCATAGCATTACAGGAAGTTTGCTGGCGGCTGTGGCTTAAAAAAAGAAGAAGGAAAGTGCCCGAGGATAAAAAAGCGATCGAATATGCCCAGTCGATCCCGAAAGAAGAACAGGTAGCTGTTCGCATCAGGCAAAACGATTGGGTGATGCAGAAGATCGAGATATCAAGAAGCTACCATGCTTTATTTGGCAATGCACAAGACAGGATTTACATCATGTGCAGTTATTTCCTCCCGGGAAAGAGATTATTGCGACGACTTAGAATGGCGGCGGCACGTGGAGTAAAAGTGTATGTGGTACTGGCCGGTACATCTGATGTAAAAACAGCAAAGTATGCCGAACGTTATTTATACCGCTGGTTGTTGCGCAATAAGATAACGGTATATGAATACCAACCTACCGTATTGCATGCAAAAATGACAATTGTTGATGGAAAAAAATTTACCATCGGATCTTATAATCTTAACGGCCTGAGTGCGCATGCCAGTATTGAGCTGAATCTTGATGTGGATGATGAAAGAACGGCAACCATGATCGAGGAGCAGGTAAAGAAGATCATCACCGAAGATTGCAAACCGGTTGATGCGGATACTTATATCAATCATTTATTACGTCCGCAACAATTCCTGCACTGGCTCTCTTACCAGTTTATGAATTTTATGCTGATGATAACCACTTTTTATTTCAGGCAAAGAGAATGATCATTCTCCGCGAATGCGTCGGAAAAATACACGGATCGTTTTGGCGTTCCAATCCTGGAAACGTCCGCGCTGCACCAAAAATTCATTAGCGCCGGGTTTATCAAAATAATAGTAAAAACAAAATTTCGCATCAGGGTCATACCATCCTGCGATCTTTCCAAAACGAAGAATACTGAACATGATGGTATCACTTCTTCTTTCCACCGTAAAATCATCCTGAGCAAAACGGACCAGGTCCTTTACATTGTCTTTATCCTGCACTTCACGCAGGAGGTATTCATTTTTTGGTGCATAAGCGATCTTCATATCGCTATTATCAAAAACGGATCTATAACCTGTATAATATCCTTTTTCATCACGGATAATAACAAACCAAAGCCAGCTGTTAAACGGAGAAGGAGTTGTATAAAAAGATTGATAGGCCATACCCTGTTTTTTTAATTGCTTGCGCACATCCTGCTCCACGGTGACCTTATTGTAAATAGCATAGAAAAGATAAAACGTACAAATGCCAAGACCGATCTTCCATGACCATGTTCTTACAATTATTCTCCGATAAAATATTATTACTCCCAGCATTCCTAAAAATGGCCAGATAGAAAAGAATGGATCGGCAACAAATAAAACATGAAAGGAGAACCTGGCAGTAGAAAATGGTTCAAACCAACCGACACCATACGCATTAAAAGCATCAATAAAAAGATGACAGAAAATATTCAACCCAAATAATAAAGAACCTTGCCGCCAGGTAAATTTTCTTTTATGAAATATTTTTCGTGATGCCGCGGAAAAACCGATCGTAGCAATGATCCCAAACAGGATGGAATGTGTAAGTCCGCGGTGAGCAAGCAGGTTATCGGTTTGATTCAACCAGAAATAGGCGAGAAAATCTATATCAGGAATACTTTGCGCCAACGCCCCTCCTATCATTGCCTTCCGTCCTAATATCTTACCTCCCGTTGCTTCTCCAATGCAAGCCCCTAAAACAATATGAGTAAGTGTGTCCAATCTTTAATAACATATTAGCAGGGAATTGCAAGAACAGTACCAAGCAAGAGAACACAAGGGTGCATCACAAATTTTCAGGGCTGACTTTTTTGAAAATTAGTAATGCATCAGTTTGAAATAAAAAAGAGGTTTTCTGGTTTAATTGGCAGAAAAAAACGGTAATTCTTTGGTGTTTTTCCCTTGGTTTTGCCTGGAGTGAGATACGATATTTATGATGATTAATTAATCAAGCCCTATGATAACTAATATGTGCCGAGCCACGGTTAAGCAGTGGCAGCAACCACAGAACTGTGGCACGACTATGCTCTCATTCGTATAATCGGCAGATACTGCTGATAAGGAGAGCATTTGCTTCAGCAGAAACGGCAGGTGGTGGTGGGGGAGGGCGTTGGGCGATGGGAGGGCCCAGCACTGGGCCAAATATTCTCCAAAATCTTACACTGATGCGCTATCTGAAAATTTGTACGCACATCCAGTGCAGGTAATTTAGTAAATTTGAAATGCATGAGTGAAACACCTCAACATATTGAAGAAGGCAATAACGAGGATCTGCGTATTAAAAAAGAGATCCTGTTGGCATTACAGGAACATCCCAGGATCGACGAGAGTAAGATATTGGTGGAAGTACTGGATGCCGAAGTGGTGCTTAAAGGAAATGCAGATACCGAAGAAGAAAAACAACATGCCCAGATCATTGCAGCAGCCATACATGGTGTTAAACATGTAGAGAACCGTTTGCATGTTGACATTGGTCTTGCACATGTGTTAAGTACTATTGCCGCGCAAATGTCTGGCGATGCCGAAAAAGACAAACCTGCTCAGGATGACGATGCCAGGCCACAACAATGATACTTCGGCAGTATCGTATAGGACGCTACCGATATTTTCCAGAGAATGCAATACTCATAATTATTCTCTATCTTTCTTCCAACAAATAATACAACATGGCAACTCAACCACACAAGCCTTCTACTTTTTTGTTATTTCCCTGGGGCCTTTTTTCTATCGTCCTCGTTCTTTTGCTTAAACTGACTTTGAATGATGCCTGGTTCAATAAGAACTGGAGTTGGATAGCATTGGTGCTGATCATCCCCGCCGCGATACTGGAAAATTTTAAAGTAGGTTACTCTACCATGCGGATCATGTTTATGAAAGTTGTGTTTTCGCTGATCTCATTTTTACTGGTAGGAATGGCTTTTGGCTCGGCGCTCACCGGTTGGCATATCGCAAAATTCCAGGGCAACCCGGATGTAAAAACAATCGTACT
>DASVNY010000020.1:0-1697 GCA_036383615.1 Chitinophagaceae bacterium | reverse complement strand
AGGATGAGATCCCTACGGATGAACAGGGAAAGCATTACTGGCATGTTGGCTGCAAAACCGGCTGGACATTTTATCTCAGCAATATGAAATCGGTTTATGAAGGCGGCCCCGATCTTCGCAACAGGAATGAAAACCTAAAACAAATGCTGAATTCCTGATGAACAAACGAACAGATGAACAGATGAACGGAAGAACAGATGAAGTAAGTTTGAGCTTTAGGGTTTTGTCCTGCCGACGAAGGAGGTACTCAGAAGGATAGAAGAACAGAAGAAGTAAGTTTGAGCTTTTAGGGACTTGTCCTGCCGACGAAGGAGGCAAACCTTTTGAACCTTTTGAACTTTACTAACACAACAAGACTAATAAACCTATACTACACCAAACTTTTCTAACTATGAATTTTAGTCTTGAAAGATCTTACGAAATTTTAGAAAGAACACCTGCCGTATTAAAAGAATTATTGCAGGACCTGCACGATGATTGGACCATGAACAACGAAGGTCCTGATACATTCTCTCCTTATGATGTGGTTGGCCATTTGATACACGGAGAAAAAACAGATTGGCCGCACAGGGTCAAACTGATACTTGCAGAGGGTGGCAACAAAAGCTTTGTTCCTTATGATCGCTTTGCGATGTTTGAAGAAAGCAAAGGAAAAAATCTCTCACAACTACTGGACGAGTTTGAGGAATTGAGAAGGAAGAATATGCAATGGCTCCGTTCAGTAAAACTAACAGCGACTGATCTTGACAAAAAAGGCATTCACCCAAAGTTTGGTGAAGTGACCCTGCGGCAATTGCTGAGCACCTGGGTGGTGCATGATCTTACCCACGAGGCGCAGATCACAAGAGTGATGGCCAAGCAATACAAAGAAGCCGTTGGACCCTGGTCTGAATTTTTCCGCATACTGCATTTTTAATTGCACTTCATTACCGGGCCGGGATAAAAGTTGTAGCTTACTTATCACAGGGAAAACATGATCTATCGTATTCATATACCTGCTCCACCCTTGTCTCATTTTATTGAGCATTTCTTTTATTACGAAGGTTTTCATGCAGAGCACCAGATGGAAAAATTTCTTCCCGATGGTTCGATGGACCTGCTGATAGACCTGACAGAAACACCCAAGAAGCTTTTTCATAACGAAGAGGGCACTTCATTCACCACGTATAACAAGAGCTGGTTATCGGGAATGAAAACGGAATATATCCTGATAGATGCTTCGGTCTCTTGTATGATCGGTGTGCATTTTAAACCCGGTGGCGCTTATCCTTTTTTTAACCTGCCTGTTTCCGAGCTGAATAACACTACGATTGAAACGGATATTTTATGGAACATCGATATTCATTATATCCGGGATGAGATCCTTGAGAAAAAATCCATTGAGGAAAAATTTTCTGTACTTGAACAGCATTTCAGCAAGAAAGGGAAAGATAAATCCGAGCCGAATATATTTATTGATTTTGCACTGAAACAACTACAGCAATCACCTCAATTGTGGACCATTGAGCAATTAGCCAATAAAACCGGCTTTACACAAAAACACCTGATCACCCTTTTTAAAAAATATGTGGGTTTGACGCCCAAACAATTTGCCCGTATCGCCCGTTTTCAAAAAGTGATAACAGAATTAGAGCAACAACGGTCCGTTGAATGGACATCGATCGCTTATGATTGTGGTTATTATGACCAGGCGCATT
>DASVNY010000019.1:0-3314 GCA_036383615.1 Chitinophagaceae bacterium | reverse complement strand
GGCAAGTTGGATGAGAAGAATGCGAAGACTTCTTTTCATGACATACTAATTTCTCTTTCTTTTTGTAATTCCTTTAAATATTCTTCTTTCTCATCCCTGTAAAACATATTCATTGTTTCAAAAGGAATGATACGGCCATCTTTATTTACAATATGTACACAGCTTTTTTTAATGGCCCTGACGTCAAAATCATACGCATCAATAAACCGCATGATAATGATCCGGAACAGGTTTTCATATTTAAGACCCGGTGCATGGATATGTGGAAGACAGCATAATAATTGGGTCAGGTTTTCCTGTACACGATCCACGGAGATACCTGTACTGAAGATCTTAAGCAGGTGTTGATGTAATGTAGCATCCTGTTCATACACGATCGTATTCCTGCTGTTGTTGAGCAAATGTGCCGGATCAATATATCTTGTCATCGGGAAAACATTGCCGCCGAGTTTTAATGCATAACCCATCACTAATGCGTCAGGATTACATGGCACCGGGATAAGATCATTGGGTTGAAAAATATTGGATTGTTCAAGTATTTTTTTTCTTACCCCTGTCATTGTTATACGATCCTTCGACGGATCAAAGTTTTCAAGTCTTCCGGCCACCTGCACCGGCTGAAAAGTGACCCCCCGGACACAAGGCTGTTTCAATGCGAATTCAATGATCTTTCCAATCTCATCATCATTCACACCTTTTTGCAATGTCACAACAAGGGTAGTAGAAAGATTAAGTTTATTCAGGTGCTCAAGCGCCTGCATCCGCACATCTGTCAGATCTTTGCCTCTTAATTGTTCTAAAACTTCCGGTTTAAAAGAATCAAATTGAAGGTATAGTTCAAAATCCGGCATATAGGTCGCCAGTCTTTCAGCAAAAGCAAAATCCTTTGCGATCCTGATGCCATTGGTGTTGACCATAAGATGCTTGATCGGCTTTTGCTTGGCAATATCAAGTATGGTAAAAAAGTCAGGATGAATAGTAGGTTCACCGCCGCTTATTTGCACCACATCCGGGGTCCCTTCATTTTCTACAATAATATCAAGCATTCTTTCTATTTCATCAATTGTTCTGTGCCTGCCATAGTGAGGGCTACTCATAGCATAACAAACCGGGCAGCTGAGATTGCAACGATCAGTTACTTCAATAATCGTTAAACAACTATGTTGCTCATGATCCTGGCAAAGCCCGCAATCGTAGGGGCAACCATAATGAGTTTTGCTATTGAATCGCAAAGGCATTTCTGAAACCTTATTATAGTTACGGATATTTTTATAATAAGCCACATCATCGGCGATCAACACTTTTTGAAAACCATGTTGCGGGCAATTTTTTAGCATAAACACATTGTCATCCTCAAAGACAATCTTTGCATCAACCCGTTTCAGGCAATGAGGACATAAACTCACTGTAAAATCGTAATAAGTATAGGGGCGTTCAGGCATAAGAAGTTTTTAATAATTTTTTGGGCCGTATAAGGAAGGGGCTATAATAAAATAAGCCGCTAAGAGCGGTAATTTGAATCAATGACAAATCAAAGATGTAATTGTAATGTGGCTTAATAAAGTCAATAAGAAAACGGAATAAAAAATAGCTTATCATAAATAATTTGAAAAGAGCACCCTGTTTCAGGGTTTGCCTGTTCCTGGCAACGAACAATAAGGACCATAATAACAAAAGAAAAATGATCTCATAAATCATTACAGGATGTCTCAGGTTCCCATCGCCTAAGTCCATTCCCCAGGGAACTGTAGTTATTGTTCCGTAGGTTTCTTCATAGATGCCCATGCTGAAGCAGCCCATTCGCCCGATGATCAATGCCAGCAAAAGAGGATAAACGAAAAGATCCCCGGACGCCTGTTTCTCGCCAATTATTTTTTTTATCAACTCTACTCCGAAGAGCCCTCCAAGAAATCCGCCCAGCACTGTTTTATTCTGGTAGAAATATAAAAAAAGATTATCAGCCTTGCCGACCTGTTCAGGATCTTCGAACCCTCCAATAAGCCTGCTTCCTAAAAAGGAACCAAAAGCAGCACCGATTATTATCCAGGTCCGGTTACTGTTTCGGATAGTGTCACCCTCCTTTCTACGGAGCCACATAAAATAGCGGAACCCCAGGAAAAATGCTGCAATCTCTGCCACTACATGCAGCAGAATTTTCGTGGTGCCTATTTCCAGATAGATGGGGAAACTCACTAGTTATTGTTTTATCCATATTGTTTGCGAAGGATATTGCTCATAAGCAATGATACCTTCATTTCTCGAAAGATAAAGTTTATAGATCCCAGCCTGTTTTGAAGAAAGAGTGTCTTTCACTATCTGCTGAACATTTGAGAAGGTCGTATTATTAAGGGTTAGTTGAGAGTGAAAAGAAGCGCTATAGTTAACTGTTGTAATATTCACCAGGCCATTGGTGCCAAGATCTGTTGCCTGGATATTGAAACTACCAAAGGAAAGCGCCAGGTTTTTTGCCGGGGTTGAAGATTCAAAAGCCGTTAACGTCCTAAAATTGAAATCAACTGCTGTATTGGCATTGGCTGAATGTTTAAGAGTGGCATAGATACTTCCGTCGGTATTGCATCCTTTATCTCCGTGATAACATCCTTTTCTTGCTTCATACGAAGATGACTTGTTTACCGAATAAATGCTTAGCGTGTCTGCAACACCGGTATTATTTTTAAAAAGGATAGTCGAATTGCTGTTGTAGGGAAACCATGCAGTAAACTCAGCATTGTCAAAGGCCGGGCAAGGCACTTTTTTACAGCTGCAAACATCACAGCTACTTTGAAAAAGAATAACCAGGATAATAAAGCAAAAAAGAACAGCAACTCTCATAGCAAAGGTTATCGGTTTTACAAGATACTAAAAACATTTACGGTAAATGGTTTTATCGTAAATGTTCAGGCTATTTGAATAAAAAAAGGGCCCCCGGTTTAAGAAGCCCTTTCCTTATATTTTAAAGTAAGATCTAATTAGTCCTGCACCACCAGCCTGAAGCCATTACCGTGGATATTCACGATCTCGATCTTTGGATCATCTTTCAGATACTTTCTTAGCTTGGCGATATATACATCCATGCTACGGCCATTAAAATAAGTGTCGCTGCCCCAGATCTTTTTTAAGGCCTGCTCTCTTGGCAACAGGTCATTCAAATGCTCAGCCAGCATCTTCAGCAACTCGTTTTCCTTTGGCGATAAAGTTTGCGTAACGCCGCTATGCGTCAGTTGGCGCAACTTTGGATTGAAATGATAGCTGGCCAGGTCAAATTCTTTGTTCTCGCTTTCTTTATTGATCTCCTCGTTTCTTTTAAGGATTGC
>DASVNY010000018.1:0-6478 GCA_036383615.1 Chitinophagaceae bacterium | reverse complement strand
CAATGTACCGGTGAATAGCCGGCTTCCCGCAAAACGGGAAAGAGAAAGTGCCACAGAGAATAACTGCCGATGCCGTATTTATAGTGAGGGCTCGCCTTCGCTATAAATACGGCTGGTAAAGGTGAAAATGTGAGGTAAGAGCTCACAGCTTATAATAGTAATATTATTCGCGGGTAAACCTTGCATGCTGAAATGCCACGTATAGTATCGTTTGAGGGCTGCTCGTCCGATGATACAGGGTAGGCAGATTGATCCTGCTAAGTAATTAGCGGGACAGATAAATGATGGCCCACGACAAAATCCGGCTTATAGGTCTGTAGTTTTTTAAGAATCACTTCGCTATCGAATACTTCAACTTCGAATCGTAAAGGAAAGCAGCCACTCTCAGAAACTTGTTATGCCGACGAAGGAGGCTACTCAGAGACTTCAGCAATAAACAGCTTAAAAATTCGATTTTTCAGAAAACTAATATTGAATTGCAACGGCTGATTAAAGGAAAGCGTGATTGCCAGACGTTTGAGATCCCTCCTTCGTCGGGATTGCAAGACACTAAAAATTATAAATTTCCCAAATAGCCGCCCAATTCCATTAACCAAGCGATGCCGAGATGAACCATTAGCCCTCCCCAGATGCTTCGGGTGTTTGAAACAACGATGCCTAATAACAGTCCGCCGAAATAAGAACTGATGCATTCGCCCAAAGGTTTTCCAAAATGAATGGTACAATAAAAACAGGCCATTGGTAATATGGTATCCTTGCCTGCCCATTTGATGAATGCTAAAATGAGAAAGCCGCGAAAGAATAATTCAATACCGATAAAATCGCTGCCATAGGAAAGTTCGAATAGTAGTTTCTGCCACCAGCTTACATCAGCGCTATGTCCTGTTATCAAATTCAGTTTAGGATACATAGCCTGGAAATCCGGTTGTGTAGAAGCTGCAGCGATCAATGGAACCATAATAAGCAACATCAGCCAGTAAGGCTTCCAGTTCATATTCTTTGTCGTGGTTCCATAAAAGGGCTGGTCTTTATCAACCAATTTCCAGACAATAAAAAGAATGAGTGATATGATGCATAATAACACCGGCCAGTAAAGCACATGGTTCCAATAATCATTCTTAATTACATCATCAGAGAAATGAAAAGGAATATCCAATGCTACTTTTAGTGAGAATATAGCAGGAGCGATGAGCAACAATATCCTGAAAGTTGAAGACAGGAAATAATCCCGCTTCGCGATCAACATATACAATAAGTAAGGAAGGCCAAATGCGATGAGAAAAATAATATAACGGGCCATCCAGCTAAAAAGAAATGATTGTTGATGAGCAATGCTTCTATCAATATCAAAATAATAATTGAGGAAAATAAGAATGCCGGTAAGTAGTGAAACCAACGCCAGTATGCGTTTGTCCAGTTCGTAAAAATACCCGCCTATGTAGCTGATTATGCTCTTCATTGAGCACGGAAAATAGATTTTTTTTCGCCGCCTCTTAAACTTTCTTTCTCCGGCCGATTCAAAAGTTGCGTTATTTAATTCACAACCCTAAAAAGTATAGCCATGAAAATTTCCACTAACCGGATCGCCATTGCTGCATTGGCAGTAATGCTGACCACCATCCTGTTCTCTTGTCAAAAAGATAGCAGTGTATCTGAATCCAATTCAAATACCGTCGTAACTGAAGAAGAAGCCGCCACTTATTCTGATGAAAGCGTGCAGGCCGAAGCCAGTTTTGATGATGCTGAAGATGTAGCTATGATAGCCGCTGAAGAAGATGCTGATATAGCTATCTATGGAAGATCAACTAATAACGAACGACGTTTACCGACATTTGATGAATTGCGTTTGCGTCTCGGGCCCTGTGCAGAGATCACTGTTAGCCCTAATGACAGCACCTATCCCAAAACAATAACCATTGATTTCGGCCCGAATGGTTGCTTGTGCGCCGATGGCAAGTATCGCAGGGGCGCCATTATTATCCATTTAACAGGACCGGTACGTCGCAGTGGTTCTGTACTCACTATCACTTTCCGTGATTTTTATTTGAACCGTGCGCATATCGAAGGCACCAAGATCATCAGCAACCTGAGTGAGAATGGAAATATCAAGTTCACAGTACAGGTAGTAGGTGGCAAAGTAACCTTCCCGAATGGCAGAGGATATGCCTTGAATGGATTGAAGTACGTGAAGCAAATCGAAGGTGGCAGCACCCGCACTATCCGTGATGATGTTTACAGCATTGAAGGAAGGTCAAAGACCGAATTCAATAATGGACTTACAGTTACATTGAATACTGAATCACCCCTGATCAAAAAAGTAGTTTGTCATTGGATCAGTGATGGCGCAGTGAAAATAAAAATTAATGACCGCGTGTTATTCCTTGATTATGGTGCGCCCAATAATGGCGATTGTGATAACAAAGCATTGTTGAGCTGGAACAATGGGAATAATCAACGATTGATAAGCTTACCTTAAAGCAGACACATAAGGCCGTATCCTGGAAGATTCAACTAACGAGGCTGTTTCAAAAGTTTTTTGTTTTCTCGCTACGACGCAAAGCCGCTACGATTAAATGCTGGCAGTGTCTTTCTTCGAGCCATTGCAGCGTTGCGAGGTATTTATTTACTGATCTTTTGAAACAGCCTCTTTTATTTTCCCTTTGCAAAGTTCTTTTGAAGCCACACGATGGCTTTCTTTACGTAATATTCATCATCAGCTTCCAGGTTCTTTACCAGTTGTTTTATTTCGGGAAGAAACTCTTTTTTTCGGGTGTACCATTCCACCATTACCAATGATAATCTCCGTTGCCAAAAGTCTTTTGCATGATTATATTTCCCGGCCAATTCAAATATCTCTTTGCTGTGTGTGGCTACGATGCCACGCAAAAATTGCATACCAAGTCCATCACAGACGGCCCAGTTATCAATGTCCTTTGAAAATTGTTTGAATAAAGCAAGCACCTGGCCAGGATCTTTCTTACCAATCTTTTCAACTATTTTGATAGCAATGACCCTTTCTTCCTGCGCACCGGATGACCATAGCTCTTTAACAAGCGGGAAAGAGAAAGTTTTGTATTGTTTTACGATGTTGTTTAGGTCCGGCGTTTTTACACCATATATCTTCTGCTTGCCCGGCACCATTTTCTGAAAGAACGCGGTATTCTTTGCGTCGCCCTTAGCGATAAGTATCTGCTGAATTTCCTTTAATTGTGTTGACATGCTTGAATCATAGAATTATCCTTTTTGAGGAAACCTGTGCAAACAAGAATTTTAGTCGATATAAAAACTGACCAGGGTAGATATTCTTTCAAGTTGGATAATAGGAGAGCCCATCTGTGCTTTTTCGGTGCGATATTTTACCACACCCACTCCTGGTTTGAATATCATGACATCTTTACGAAAGAAAGGCGCATTCTTTTCATACGCAATACAATCACTAAAACTACCGGCAAGGCAGTTGTAAGGTTGTTGTATTTTATATGATTGACCCATAGCTGCATTATCATCAAAGCTTGACAGGTAACGGGCAGTGTCGCCGGCAAACAATGAATATTCCTTTTTTACGTCCATGACACATTCAGGCGAAAAGAAACGAAGCGAAAGTGTGTAGATGGCGGAATCGGTGATATATAACTTGCTCGGTAAACCTACTTCCATATCAGGCTGCCACCAGATAAGGCTATCGGGTAATGAAATATAACTTTTGAAACGAAGCGTATCCATTTTAATGGAAGTGAAAATGCCGTCAGTAAAAAGAGAATCACGGTAAATCCAGTAACTACTGCTGTTGATCGGCTGTAAACCGCAATGTGTTTTTGTGTAGCTATAAGAGGCGATCGAATCACAGGGATAGCTGCGACCCATCGGGTTGATGTTTTGAGGAAGACAGGCTTCTTCTTGCTGTTGAGGGGTAAAATCCTGCTCTTTTCTGCAGGCTGTAAACAACAGGCTTCCGGTAAGGATAATGAGTAAAGTTTTTTTCAAAGGAATTCGTTTTATTTTCAAAGGGGTTACAAAATAGAAACTGGATTTTGTAAATCATAATTTTACTAAGGATATTTTCGTGTGTATATCTCCTTTAGTAACTAAACTCTTGAAAATTACAGGCTATTATAGGTTTATTTAAAGTAGATTCGTTTTGAATAATTACAATATGACCAGGGCCCGAATCGTAGAATTACGTAAAGCAAGCTTTCTTCTCTGTTTAAATATTCTTTTACTTTCTGCTTCCATCACTCTTTTATTCGGTTGTAAAACTTCCGGTAAAGCAACCGGCCAGGGTTCCGGGCATTCGATCAGTAAACTTGTATTATTGGATACCTACGAACTTCCATCAATGATGTCGTTTAAGGGCACAACAGTGGCAGGCTTGTCGGGAATCGATTATGATGCGAAAAATGATCTTTACTATATTATCAGTGATGACAGATCGGATGTCAACCCTTCAAGATTTTATACAACCAACATTCGGTTCACGGAAAAAAACATTGACAGCATTTTCTTCAGGGATGTAACAACATTACTGGATAAAGAAGGCAGGGCTTACAGCAATCAGCAAGCGGACCCTTTACGTCGTGTTGACCCGGAGGGAATCAGGTATAATGCAAATAAAGACGTGCTCGCCTGGAGCAATGAGGGAGAAAGAACAACTATTAATGGCAAGCTGGTGCTTTGTGATCCTGCCATCACTATCATTGATAAAAAGGGTAATTACCAGGATAGTTTTTTTCTTCCATCCAATATGCATGTAACGCCGGTTGAAAAAGGTATCAGGCGAAATGGCGCCTTCGAAGGATTGAGTTTTGACAGCGGTTATAAATTTGTTTATGTGTGCGTGGAAGAGCCGTTATATGAAGATGGGCCAAGAGCGGGTCTTGGTGATTCAACAGCATGGATACGCTTTATCAAGTTTGATGCAGCAACAAAAAGACCGGTTGCGCAATACGCTTACGAGATTGATGCCGTTCCTTATCCTGCCAACCCGACAGGTGAGTTTAAAATAAACGGTGTTCCTGAAATTCTTTATACCGGTAACGATCAACTGCTGGTTATTGAAAGATCGTTCTCAACCGGGAAACAGTCATGTGCCGTTCGTATTTATATAGCTGACCTGTCAACGGCAAGTGATGTATCAAATGTTAGTTCATTATTATCACGGGGTGCTTTTAAACCAGCGATTAAAAAACTGCTACTTAATATGGATAGTCTTGGAATTTATATTGACAACGTAGAAGGCGTAACCTTCGGACCTGCCTTGCCGAATGGAAACTCCACACTAATATTTGTTACAGATGATAATTTTACCTCCAAACAAAAAACACAGTTCTTTTTTTTCGAAGTGATCCGTTAAACGGCTATTTGAATATTTGTGCAAAGAAAGTCTTCATTTCGTTCCAGGAAGCTGTGTCCGCCGCCGCATCATATTTAATGGGAAGATTGAATTTCTGTCCCATTGCTGTTGCATTTGGATTGGTAAAAGCATGCATCGCTCCTTCATAAGCTTTGAAAGTATATTTGGCCCCGATCGAATCCATTTGTTTTTTGAATAGGTCAACTTCCGCTTGTGGCACGAGAGGATCAGCAGCGCCATGACAGATCAGCACCTGTGCTTTTAATAATTCTTTTTTCAGGGGAACGACATTCAGGTTGCCATGAAAACTAACTACAGCATCAAGATCTTCACCCATTCTTGCCACACCATTTACGATAGCACCGCCGAAACAATAACCAATAGCCGCCACTTTTGACGTATCAGCTTGTGCTAATGATTTTGCTTTTTCCAATGCGGCATCAAATCTTCTTTTAATCATTGCGTGATCTGTATAAAAAGGAGTAGCCAGTTTGCCTGCACTGTCGGGGGTGTTGCCCTGCGCCCTGTTACCATACACATCAACCGCAAAAGCGAGATAACCGAGTTTCGCCAATTCTTTTGCTCTCATCTTTGCATAGTCATTCAATCCCCACCATTCAGGCACTACTAAAACAACCGGGCGTTTATCACTCTTATTGGAATCATAAGCGGCAAACCCGATCATATTCACTCCATCGGCAGAATAGGTAACATCTTCTTCTTTGATACCGGGTTCCTTCTTTTCAGAAGGTTTATGGTCATTGTCGTGGCAACTTGCAAGCGATAAGATGGTGACCATTGCAGCAATAAAACCAGTGATTTTCATAATAAATGTTTTAGCGTGGATAATAAAGAGCATTAAAGTTCAGGAAACTTTGGCTTGCCACAAAGTTTGAGATTTTTCGATAGTGTATCCGATTGAAATGAAAAAGGTTTTTTCTCGTTTTAATGACAGAAAAAAACGATAATTTTTGGTGTTTTTCTCTTGGTTTTGCCTAGGATGAGATACGATATTTGTGGTGATTAATTAATCAAACCCGTGTGATTACTGTAGCACGACTATTCTCTCATTGGTAAAATCGGCAGGCGGTGCTGATAAGGAGAGTATTTGGCTGAGTGTAAATGGCA
>DASVNY010000017.1:0-5165 GCA_036383615.1 Chitinophagaceae bacterium | reverse complement strand
TCTTTCTTTTGGCAATATTGTGTTACGCAAAAATGATTTCGCGCAAAGAAACCTGACAGTTGTTAACCTGTTTGCCAGTGCGGGATTTTCCTTTGCATTCGTAGCAGGAAGTCGCTTTAGCAAAGCAAGTTCACTTCGTTTACACGTCGATCGTTCCAAACTACCTGAAGGAACGGAAGTGGTGTTGGAAATAAGTGAAAAGACAGGCAAAGCATTTCCACAGGTTGACTTCACAAAAAAGCAACAGGATGGAGATGATCCGATCATTGTGCTGGAAAGAACAAAAGTAAAAACAAAGGTTGGTTGCAGTGACGCGGTGATCACATTGGAGAAAGGATCACGCATTGAAATCCAGGATTGCAGTAAAGGAAAGTTGAAAGTAAAGGATATCAAGGGCGGCTCCGTTCAGATCGTGAATGAAGAACAGCATATCCACGTAAAAGAGGATAAGGCCCAGCTCGAATTTGGTATTCAGCCTTGTGACATCTATCCAATGGCTTTGCGTGTGAAGTTCCCTTCCAACTTTGACAAAAAGGAATTGTATAGTCTCGTAGTAAGCCAGGTAAATGAAAATGGAAATGTGCTGGGAGGCGCTACAGTGGTTTGCAATTTTAAAAACTGATAGCGTTGTTTAACAACACTCTCTTTTGTAATCAAAGCCCGGAGAATATGCCGGGCTTTTTGTTTGCAGACATACCTGTATTGCTTGTTTTCCCTTTTCACTAACGATTTGCTGTATTTAAAATCAGCCAATATATGTTTATGGGAAACTCCTGTTTTTTTGGTGGGGCGGTTATGGTCCTCCGTTTATATCTCCTATTTGAACGCCCGGCAGCAATGAAGGTTTTTCAAAAGAGTGAGGTAAAATTAACCTAGCTGTGTTCTGAAAATCCAGGAAGCATTATAGCAAACTCTTGTCAGTGGTTCATTGCTGGTTTGTAATAAAGAATGATTGCACCACAGCTAAACGTTTTGCTGTTTGTGAGTTTAAGCGTAATTTTTTCGCTGATACTTTTAAATAACGGCAAACCACTTCCTGCGATAACCGGGTGAACACAAAGTTGGTATTCGTCTATTAAACTAAGTTTGGTCAAAGCTACGATCAGGCTTGGGCTGCACACAAAAATGGGCGCCCCGGGTTGTTGTTTGAGTTCTAAAACTTCCTTCTCAAGATCTTGATTTGCTACTCTTGCAGTTTTCCAATCTACCGTTTTCAGTGTACGGGAAAAAACAATCTTCGGAGTGTTGTCTATTGCAACTGCAAAGTCGTCCATTGCTTTATCGCCTGTGGGATTTTCCAGCACGGTTCGCCAAAATTCCATAAGCTGATAGGTTATCCTGCCATATAAAGCGGTACCGGCGTTTTTCAACAGGTCAGCATAATGCTGATGTATTTCTTCGTCAGCGATACCCGAGGTATGGTCACAAAACCCGTCAACCGTCATATTGATTGCTGCAATTACTTTTTTCATATTTTCTTTTGATAGTAAACTCTTCCGGGCACTTGGATGAGCTACAAACCAGGGTGAAAATTATATGATTACTTTAAATTCGTTCGGAGGTGTGTTTCGTAAGTAGCTTCTACTTTTATTTGTTTCATGATTTAATTTGATGAAAAATTATTTAGCACCGGGCGCCGGCAAGTTGCTGTTCCAGATATCACGATACATTTTCCAGTTGCCATTTTCTTTTTTCCATACTACTACATATTTTCCTTTATCCAATGATTTATTATCCGCACCAAACAATTCAAGAGTGCCGGTTTCTGCATACACATCTCCATCCCCGTAAATATCGGTGATGTTGAGTTTCAGATCTTTTACTCCCATCCGAACTACACTACCCCAAAAGTTTACAATATCATTTCCTTTTACCGGGTCACTATTAGAAGGCATTACAATTGCATCCGATGAATAGTGTGCGGCCATTGCGGCAGAATCGCCTCTCCTGACTTCTTCCTCAAATTTTGAAGCCGAATTTCGTATGTGTGCTTTTACACTTTCGTCATCGTTGCTGACGCTGCCTTTTGATGCATTTGCATTATCTGTGGCAGATGGATTGTTGCAGGCAACAAAAAAAACTGCACCCGCAATTAAAGGGTTAAAAACATTTCTCATAATATAAATTTTAAAAGTTTTAAAAATGTATCTAAAATAAAGCCTTTATTTATAAAGATTAGAATAGGTAGCTTAAAACATAAGTCAAAAAAATGGTTGATTTGTAGCAAAAATGCAGAACTATCTTTTTGTCGTGAAGAATCATCCTGTTGCGCCATTGCGAAAATTGAAAAAAAGAAAAGGAAAGTTAATATCAAGTCTATTTTCAAAAACAAACACATTAGCCTGGCGTTTGATATTGCCTGCACCAATATAACATTATTATGGAAGTGTTAGCCATCTCTCTACAAACCTGCCCGCAAAATCATGTGCTTCTTTCCAACCTTAGTTGAATTTACTTTGCCAGCCAGTATCCATCTCCGTAATGTCAGCGGATATATGTTTAATAAAAGAGCCTCCTCCTTTAAGGTTATGACTGAATAAATTTATTGGTCATTAGTCCCTGCCTTCCGTAATAAGTTTACTCCAATAAAGTAAATCAAGAAAAATGGTATCGCTGGTATCATAAACGGGTAATATGGAAAACCTGAAAACACTGTCGAGCCAGGGTATAATGGATATAACAGGATACATACAATTGCCAATAAGCTTATGATAATATAAATGCGTGAAGGAATTTTGCGAAACCAGTTGGCAGATTTTAATGCAGCTACAAACGCAATGATTGCAAGGTAAGTCAGAGAAACCTCAACTACGGACAATATCCAAACCTGATTTCTGACAGGCGAAAACCATTCAGGTGTTTTTTCTGAGACCGAAGCTATCTTAATCTTGTATGTTTCCAAAGCGAAGCTATGCCAGAAAGACATATTAAAAACTAAAATAGGCAAGGCAATGATAATAGCAGCAAAACCAAGCTGGGCATAAAAATTCCCTTTTGTCTGTTTTAATTTTTCTCTTAAAAGAATTAATCCTAAACCTATTAGTATCCCACTAATTATTAAAAATGAAAATCTTATCTGTTGTTCAGTAGCTGTTGTCACCCACTCTTTTACTGTGTCGGGCGGGGCACCCATACCACCGAAAATAGAACTCAACAGAGTTGGAGCAAGCAGCAGACAAGCAACAACAGCGAGATGCTTTTTTTCAGTATCATTATTTTTGATAACACGTGCCCCAAGAAACCAAGCAGCTGTTATCATCAGGCAGACATTAATAATCCAAATCGGTAAATATATTTTGTAACTGACGTGTCCGGTCGCAAAAGCAAAAAAGGTAGCTACGAAAGGAACGAGGGAAAGGTATATCTGTCCTGCGTTACGCTTAAATATTGTTAATTGCATGAAGTCTGAAAGCTTTGGTGGGTTTAAAATAACAGCTAACTCTCCTATTAGCGAAACTTAAGATAAGCACTTTCACAAACACCTCCAAATGGTTGAAATATGCCAAGACATTGAAATCACTTCAATGTTTTCAAGTCTGATCGCAAAAGCAAATGTTTCTTCCCAACCTTAGTTGAATTTACTTTGCCCTGCGAATATCCATCGTCGCAATGTAAGCGGAGATATATTTAATAAAAGAGCCGCTTCTTTTAAGGCAAGATTTTCTTTTGCTTGAATTGTTTTCAATTCATCCTCCCTATTTTTAAAGTAGTATCCCAATTAGTAGCAACAAAAAGGCTACTAAAGGCAAAGAAAGGCAGAAAAGAACCGGATGTAAATGTTTGAGAATGCCGACGCTTCGGTTGACACACCGACCGGCAAGCCGCGTCGGTGCCTGCGATAACTGCGTAGAAGCTGCATTTGACGGAGTTGGGTTATTTCCCAATACAAAACTTCGAAAAAATATAATCCAGCATATCCTCATTGCTTACTTCACCTGTGATCTCACCTAAATAATGAAGACAACGGCGGATATCGAGTGCTAACAGATCACCAGGCAATTTATTATCGAGTCCCTTTTTAATATCATTCAGTGAACTCTCCACTTCGCGCAATGCATGGTAATGTCTTGCATTGGTGATAATCGTGTTTTCGGTTTGCACCTGGCCCTGCAAAACAGCATCAACCATTCGCTCTTTCAGTGTTTCTGTATGTAAGTGTTGTTTGGCGGCAATAAAAACAACTTTATCCCGGTCAGCGAATTTTGCTTTTGCTTCTTCCTCACCCAGCTGGTCAATTTTATTTCCTACCAGCAAATAATTCAATTGCTGCTTTTCTATCTCCGCTCTCATATTCCCCACCTCTGTTTTATCATCAGCTACATCGAATAAATACAACACCAGGTCAGCCTGTTTCATTTTTTCAATGCTTCTTTCAATGCCTGCTGTTTCTATCACATCACTGGAGTGTTGCCGGATACCCGCCGTATCTATTAAGCGAAATAGTATGCCATCGATATTGATGATTTCCTCGATCGTATCTCTTGTAGTGCCGGGAATATCGCTAACGATCGCCCTGTTTTCATTGAGCAGGGTATTCAGCAATGTTGATTTGCCCGCATTGGGTTTGCCAATGATCGCCACACTAACACCGTTCTTTATAACATTACCCAGGTGAAAAGAAGAAGTAAGCTGGTGGGTGGTCAGCAGCATTTCTTCTATCAACGCATAGAACTGTTTCCTGTCTGCAAACTCCACATCTTCCTGGCTGAAGTCAAGCTCCAGCTCGATCAATGCGGAGAATCTGATCATGCGCTCTCTCAGTTCTTTTAGTATGGAAGAGAAGCCACCGCGAATAGTATGCAAGGCTGCTTTTTGTGATGCCGCTGTATTACTAATGATCAGATCAGCCACCGCTTCGGCCTGTGCCAGATCCAATTTGCCATTGAGAAAAGCTCTTTGTGTAAACTCTCCCGGCTTTGCCAGTCTTGCTCCTCTTTGTATGCAGGCATTTATTATTTGTTGCTGCACAAAAGGCGAACCATGGCAACTGATCTCGATCACATCCTCACCTGTATAAGAGCGTGGACCTTTGTATAAAGAAACAACTGCCTCATCCAGTGTTTGCTCAGTATCCTTTATCAATCCAACATGTAATGTATGTGAAGGCTCCTTCTCCAGGTCTTTTGCAGGAAACAGATCATTAATGATTGCAAAAGCATTTTTGC
>DASVNY010000016.1:0-2834 GCA_036383615.1 Chitinophagaceae bacterium | reverse complement strand
GGTTTGAATATTAACCTGGGTGCTAAAGCTGTTGAACCGCTTTGGTGGCTCAACCCGCTGGATTATGCATACAGCGAGATCCGCAACCCACGTTTGATGCGTTTGCCTAAGCCAGTATTGCCTGATAGCGATGGCGACGGTATAACTGACCAGTTCGACCAGGAACAAACTCCTGCAGGTTGCCCTGTTGACAGCCATGGTGTAAGTAAAGACACTGATGGTGATGGAGTTCCTGATTGTAAGGATAAAGAATTGATCACTCCAACTTATTGCCAGCCAGTAGATGCTGATGGTGTTGGTAAGTGCCCGGTTCCATGTCCGAAATGTGAAGATTGTCCTGATCTGTGTGGACCAAAACCACAATCTTGCGATGTTAAGCTCGGTGCATTACCAAGCGTTTCATTCAAAGCTGGTAAGAACGATCTTAGCGATGATGCAAAAGCAGTACTGGCCACTGTAGCTGCCAAGCTGCGTAACAGTCCTGAGTGTAAAGTAGTAGTTATCGGCTACTGCGCTTCTAATAAGAAAGAGCAGCAATTGAGCTGGGATCATGTGAACAAAGTGATCAGCCACCTCGTAGAAAAAGAGGGTATCAGCTCTGACCGCTTCATCTTCAAATATGGTGAAGAAGGTGATTGCAACACTGTTGACCTGCGTGCTGCCGGTGATGGCGAAGAAGGTCCAAACACAGTGGCTCCTCCGCACCCAAGCTTAAGGAAGAATTAAACAAGTGATACTTTTTGCTGACAACCCCGATGGTTTTCCATCGGGGTTTTTTTCTGAATAATACCGATAAAACAGGGCTTAGAGCTTCTTTATCAAAAGCTTAACTCATTGTATTTGGAGAGCCATCTTTTTTCAATAAGTTTTGCCCGTATCTGTTAACTTTGCACACCTTTATGCGTTTTGCTTCAATCATTCTTATCGCTTCTGTTTTGCTGTTGGCGGCTTGTAATAAAAGCATGACCAAATTGCTAAAGAACCCCGACCCGGAATATAAACTGAGGATCGCCGAGCAATACTTTGTAAAAAAGAAATATAATAAGGCCCAGGTCATCTATGAAGATGTGATGCCTTATTTCAGGCAGACAAAGGAATTTGAGGATATTTATTACAAATATGCTTACTGCGCATATTACCAGAATGACTACATGAATGCGGAGAACCTGTTCAAGAGTTTTCTTGAAATTTTCCCGGCAAGTGCAAGGGCCGAAGAGGTTTCTTACATGAGAGCTTTTTGTTATTATAAGCAATCGCCCAAACCTGAGCTTGATCAGACCAATACGATCAAAACGATCGGAATGATGCAGACCTTTATCAATATGCATCCGGGCTCAGCAAAGATCAAAGAAGCCACGGGCATCATTGATCAATGTCGCCACAAGCTGGAAATAAAAGATTTCAAAAGCGCTATGCTTTATTATGATATGGGACAGTTCAGGGCAGCTGCGGTTTCATTTACCACGTTGCTGAACGATTATCCCGATTCAGACAAAGCAGATGAATACCAGCTGCAGATCATTAAATCATATTTCCGCTATGCGCAGATGAGCGTGGTAGAAAAGCAAGTGGAGCGTTACGAGCAGGTAATTTCAGCTTACTATAATTTCACCGATCGCTTCCCTGAAAGTAAATTCAAAAAGGAAGCTGAAGGCTATTTACATCAATCGCAATCTAATATTAAAAATCTAAGCAATGAGCAAACTAAGACGTCAACTTAGCGCCGGAATCACCAATAATGTGGAGACCCGCAATCTTGATGATATCAAAGGCAGAACGGGCAATTTGTATGAGTCTATTGCCATCGTGGGTAAGAGAGCTAACCAGATCAACATCTCTTTGAAAGAAGAGCTGCATAATAAACTGGAAGAGTTTGCGAGTCATACAGACAGCCTGGAAGAGATCCATGAGAACAAAGAGCAGATAGAGATTTCCAGGGCTTATGAAAGAATGCCAAACCCCGCATTGCTGGCTACCCAGGAGTTCCTGGAAGACAAAGTTTATTTCCGTAGGGGAGAAGACGAACTGTTCAATTGATCGAATTTCCGTTCACATAATTGCGATCCCGGCATGCCGGGGTCGCTTTTGCTTTCTATAAGTAAATAGTATTTTTGGAAAGTGTTACAAGGTAAAAAGATATTGATCGGTATCACGGGCAGCATTGCTGCTTACAAGACTATTTATCTTGTTCGGTTGTTGGTGAAAGCCGGCGCCGAGGTGAAAGTTATCATGACACCTTCTTCAAAAGATTTTGTTTCATCACTTACCGTTTCCACCCTGTCTAAAAACCCAGTGCTGGTTGATCTTTTTGATCAGCAAAGCTGGTCCAATCATGTGATGTTGGGTCGCTGGGCCGATGTGATGGTGATTGCTCCGCTTAGTTGTAATACGCTCGCTAAAATGGCGCATGGTCAATGTGATAATCTTTTATTGGCGGTATATCTTTCTGCTACTTGCCCTGTTGTTGTGGCTCCTGCAATGGATGAAGACATGTGGCACCATCCATCTACAAAGGATAATCTAAAAAGGATCGAGTCGTTTGGCAACAAAATAATCCCGGTTGAAAAAGGCGAACTGGCCAGCGGTCTCTTTGGCGATGGCCGTATGGCCGAGCCGGAACAGATCATTCAGTATTTACAGGATAATTTTTTTTTGACCGGTCCTGACTCTAAACCATTATCTGGTAAAAAAGCATTGGTTACTGCCGGACCCACATACGAACCTATTGATCCCGTTCGTTTTATTGGCAATCATTCATCGGGAAAAATGGGAGTGGCGATCGCAAAGGAACTGCATAACAGAGGAGCTGACGTTACTTTGGTTATGGGGCCATC
>DASVNY010000015.1:0-5755 GCA_036383615.1 Chitinophagaceae bacterium | reverse complement strand
CCTTTCTTTTTATACCTTGCTTATACTGCGCCGCATTCACCCATTCAACCAACACCTGAGTTTTTAGCAAAGGTGAAACAACGGCTGCCGCAGCTTTCCGAAAAGCGTGCAAAGCTGGTAGCTTTAATCGAACAAATGGATGATGGGATCGGGAAGATTGTGAAGACATTAAAAGACGATGGGTTGTATGACAACACCCTCATCTTTTTTGTGAGCGACAACGGTGGCCAGTTGCAGGAAGGAGCCAATAATGGCCCGCTTCGTGATGGAAAGGGAAGCATGTATGAAGGAGGATTGAAGATTCCTGGATTCGCTGTATGGCCGAATCAAATAAAAGCCGGTTCACAATCATCGGAAAAACTGCTGCTGATGGACATTTATCCTACCATTGCAGAGATAGCCGGCGTGCCGGTAAAACAAAAGATTGATGGCATAAGTTTTTTGCCTGTCCTGAAAAAAAGCGATGAAAAAATGCCGGCGCGACCCTTGTTTTTTTCGCGCCGTGAAGGCTTTGGTTTTATGGGCAAAACATCGCAGGCAGTTGTAAACGGGGATATGAAACTGTTGCAAAACGGGCCTTTCCTGCCTTTGGAGCTTTATGATCTTCGCCAGGATCCGTTAGAACAAACCAACCTGATTGATAAACAAAATCAGCAAAAACAGTTACTGCAACGATTGCTGATGTTACAAATTCAAAAGGCCGGTAGTGTGCCATGGCAAAAACCTCAGGATAAATAACTATCATTTCTATTATAAAGTATCATCACGGCGGGTGTTCTTTTGCCGTTGGCCAGCCACCGCCTCAAAAGCTTTATAAAGGAAGAATCGTGAAGAAGAAAAAAGTTTGCTATCAGTATGGTTTTGATAGCGATTCTTATTTATTCAGGTCAGCTCAGAAAGACCTCTAACGAGTCTAAGAGGTAACACATCGAGGTTCAGGAATATGAACATGCTGATTCTTCTGAATTGTTAAAAAATTGTCATTGTAATAAATGTTTTTGGATGTAGATAGTGCTAATTAATAGCATTGTTGCAGAAACTACTGTCATTGCTCAGTAGTAGTACGAATACTTAACAATATTATATTTTCAAATCTATTTTTTAGATCATCACGGTGTAAAAACTGAAAATTTCGGGAAAAACACTTATTGTAGAAGTCTAAAAATTATTCAATCTTGTTGTACCCTCTGACTACTCGATTCTGCTAAACATCTACATGAGAAAAGTTGAAAATCCAGTATGGAAAGGCTGCTGAATGCATTCTAATTGTATCGGGCTTAGTTTTTTATTCTCTTTATTGTCGTCCCTAGGAATTCAGTATAAGGTTTGACTGTAGCACTTTATCATTGGCAGGGATAGTATTTTATTGTCTAAACCTTATACCATGAATTTTTTTTATTTACGCCAGGGCGGAAAGTACTCCAAAGTCCCTATTCGTGAGATACGCTACATTACAGGAGAAAAGAAATTCATTAAAGTGTACACTACAGAACGAAGTTATCTTACTGATATTTCATTAAATAGCTTCGAAAAAGGATTACCCTCAAACCTATTCTGTAGAATTCACCGTTCTTTTATTATTTCCTTGCTTCATCTTTCAGATTTTGACAATACTACTGCATATGTCGCTGGTGAAAAGTTGCCAATAGCGAAAGCGTACAAAGAAATGCTGAAATCTAAAATTTTCATTTTTGAGGAAAATGACATATCAGAAATTTGGATTCGCTTTAGTGAGTTCAATTCATTTTTTGGATATAGCAACCTGAGTTAATCGATTTGTAACGATTCAAGAAATTCATTCAACCCCTCAAACCAGGAGTTTCAACCCGAAATGTTGGCTATTCAGGGGGTCGCTGAACTATTTAGCATTCTTCCTATCTACTTTGGTTCCAGAACTGGCAAAGGTGAGGTTTTATCTAATGCTATCCGGCTCACACTGTCACAGTTCATATGTTCTAATAAAATACTAACAGCCTAAACACATTACCAATGATACAACAATACCTTAATGAAAGAAAATACAACTCGCACTGGAAGACTCTCTTTGGGCAGGTGTTAGAGGATTATGAAAATTGGAAAGAGGATAGGGTATTGTTTGTAACGTTTGTGAAAGATGGGAAAGTAAAGAAGCCATGGTGGGCATGGATGTGGAGAAAATTAAAAAGGACCAGTACGATTGCTAATCCCTCTGTTATGCGAGAAACTAAGAAACTCTGATTGTTTGATTCTTCCCTTATTACCACTGCAAAATCAATTAACTGATGTCCAAAACATATATACTGCTTAACAATACAGTAAGACAACTAGGTACCTCAGATCACATTGTAAAAGCCGGTACTGAATTCTATTATGACGGTGTTATGTATCGTTCAAAAGATGGCTGGTGTTTTACAAAGCAGTTTGTAGAATCTCAGAGGGGTTGGTTTAGTAGTGATGCCGAAGAGCATATTACTATAATGGGGCGAATTGGAAAAATGCCTAGCCTCAAAAATCGGGTCAAAACATACAGACTACTCAAAGATACAATCAGGCAACTAGGTACTGAAAACTATGTCGTAAAAGCCGGAACCGAGTTTACATATGAGGGAGGAATGTATGTAACGTCTAAAGACTGTGCAGCCTTTTTTTCAAAGTTATTTGTAGAAAACGAACCAGAGTGGTTTGAATGTCATACACCAGAACCTGAGTCTGGAATAATGATGAAAATATTGAGGTCGTTTTGGATTTTATTATTTGCATTTCCATTATTCTTATTAGCATCAAACGATTTACCTGCTCAGGATAGTGATCGTTCCCAATCAAAAATCGATTCGTTGTTTGGTAAGCTTGACCCGAAGAAGTGGGCGGCTTCGATAGAGAAGAAGTCGGATAAGCTGACTGAGAAAATTATCGCTAAATCTCAGAAGACATTAAGCAAACTGCAAAAGCAGGAAGAAAAGATTTATAGAAAAATGTTGCGGGGGAAGGATTCTGTATTCGCAAAGCAGAAGCTTTCCGAAATTGAAGAAAAGTATGCTCATGCTTCGACTTCACTGAACATGACGGATGCTTCAGGTCAATATATTTCTCAATTGGATTCTACAATTACCGGGTTGAAGTTTTTAGAGTCGAATGGCTCCGCGGAAAAAATTAAAGATGCACTGGCGAGTGCTCAATCGCTCAAAGAAAAATTTGGCCGGGCAGAAGAGATAAAGAAATTCATTAAAGAAAGACGGGAGCAATTGAAAGCGCAATTGCAAAATCTTGGAATGGTGAAGGAGTTGAAAAAGTTCAATAAGGAGGTGTTTTATTATTCGGAACAATTGAAAGAATATAAATCATTATTGAAGGATAAGAAGAAACGGGAGAAGAAAGCAATGGAGTTGCTGAGCAGATCGAAGTGGTATAAAGATTTTTTTAGAAAAAATTCGCAGCTGGCTTCTTTATTCAGATTGCCCGGCGGTGATCCAACTACACAAGCAAGCATCGCTGGTTTACAAACAAGGGCAAGTGTAAATAATTTAATTCAATCGCAAATAGGCGCGAATGGAATGCAGCAATTCAGAACTAATATAGCATCTGCGCAATCACAGCTACAGAGTTTGAAAAATAAAATTCTTAAGAGCGGCGGCCATTCTTCCAGTGATGAAACAGCGGAAGGGTTTAAACCAAATTCGAACAAGACAAAATCCTTTCTCAAAAGATTGGAGCTGGGTACGAACATTCAGACTGTTCGGAGCAATGGAATACTACCTGTTATTTCTGATTTGGGATTATTAGTCGGCTATAAGTTGAATGATAAATCTGTGATTGGAATTGGCGGGAGTTATAAAATGGGTTGGGGAAATAATATCCGGAATATAAAGATTACACACCAGGGCGTGGGTGTAAGAAGTTTTGTTGATGTGAAGCTGAAAAGAAGTTTGTGGCTCTCGGGTGGATATGAGTTGAACTGGAAACCGGAACTGGGAGAATTGAATTTATCGAACGTAAATGAATGGAGTGAAAGCGGGTTGCTGGGTCTTTCGAAAGTGGTGAGTGTGAAAAGTAAATTCTTTAAAAAAACGAAGCTGCAACTGCTGTGGGATTTCTTATCGTATCAGCAACGACCAGTGACGCAGCCAATTGTTTTTAGAGTTGGTTATTCTTTTAAGTAACCCCTTCGTCAAGCTCAGGATTAAAAACTAAAATTTTAAATGTAAACCACCATGAAAAGGTTAATTACATTAATTGTTTTCGCCTGCCTGATTTTTTTGCGTGCAGAAGCCCAGGTTGAAATGCAGAAGATCACTCCGCTTTCACCTAATGCGGCTTCTTTGCAGAAATGTGTGGACATGCCACCGGGAACTTTTACCGGAGTGCCTTCAATCGGAATGCCACTTTACACTGTTGAGGCCAAAGGAATAAGCTTGCCGATAGGATTGAGCTATCATGCGGGAGGAAATAAGGTGGAAACTGTTCCTTCGTTTGTCGGACTTGGATGGTCTGTAACCGGAATACCGATGATAACAAGGGGTGTGAGAGGCATTCCAGATGAGAATGGCGGTGTATTTTATGGATATGAAGGACTGACAGTGAAAGAACTTTGGGACACTTCAACTACTGGAATTTCAGGAAGAGGTTTATGGAACGGGTATTTAAGAGCAGCAGAGGCAGGCAATGCTGACCTGGAATCGGACGTATATTATTACAGCCTGAATGGCAAATCAGGAAAATTTTTCTATGACCAGGAGAGCGAACAGTTTTTAACTTATCCTTTTGAAAACATAAAGATCACTTATGCGGAACCGGGTGATTACATGACCTTCAAAATCATTGACGATAATGGAAACCAGTATTTTTTTACAGAGAGAGAAACAAGCACTACTAATGAGAATTACTGGGGGGTTCTGCGGGAGGAGACAACGATAACGGGATGGTACTGCAGTAAAATATTAAATGCGAATAGAACTGACAGTATTTTATTCAGCTATAGTACTGATGAAACAGTTACATTAAATAAGCGGTCAGTTTCGAAATTTATTCCAGTGATTCAGATGGCCTGTACAGGTGTATCTACGCTGGATGTTCAAACATCACAAAGAGATTACGAGAATGTCGCGTTAAATATCTGGACTGTACAATTTAGCAAAGGAAAGATTGAGTTTAGTTCATCTGCTACACAACGGGAGGATTTTGAAGGCGGATATTCGTTGGACACAATATTTGTTTATAATCATTTAAATGAAAAAGTAAAACAATTCAACCTTCATTATGATTACCTGTCGGGCGAAGATTGTAATATGTATGATGATACAGATAATAAATGGCTCCTGTTAAAAGAACTCGATGAAGTGGATGTTACCAACAGCAGTAACATTCAGAAATATAAATACACTTATGATGAAACAACCATACCTGCCTGCAAAACCAGCGCGGCACAGGATTTTTGGGGATACCATAACGGGAAGTATTTAAATCAGGATCTGGTTCCCAGTGGCTTTCTCCATCATGAAGCTTTAACAGGTCCGAAGCCTTTTTTTGGTGCTAACCGGTTTGTCGATACATCATATACCCAGTTCGGAATCTTAAAAAAGATAGAATATCCAACAGGAGGTTATACGGAATATGAGTATGAAAACAATACTGCTACAGACACTATTTTGCCAACAAGAACTAAGATTGTAAGTGCGGATCTTGAGGGTGAAGATCCTATCACTACTAATTATTACAGCACAACTTTTACGATCAATAATCCACCTGATCTTTTTATGAATGATAATAATGCGAGTGGCGG
>DASVNY010000014.1:0-2800 GCA_036383615.1 Chitinophagaceae bacterium | reverse complement strand
GATTAGTAGGCTGCGAGCTATGAGCCATGAGCTACGAGACCTATAGTCCGAAGGCGAAATTGAAGTCTCGCAGCTCATGGCTCATAGCTCACAGCCTTTTTCAACTTAACCTGACACTATAATTGTTTTCGCATTATTTTCGGCCTCTTATTCACCAACTGCCAGTTATGAAAAAATTATTCAGCGCCTTGTTTGTTGCTTTATCGCTTATTTCCTGTTCTCAAAAAGAAAAAGCCGATCTGCTTGTCTTTAATGCCACTATCTACACAGTTGATTCAAGTTTCAGCACGACTGAAGCGATGGTGATCAAAGATGGAAAAATCCTCGAAACAGGAACAATGGCTGATCTTGAAAAGAAGTATGAGGCAAAAGAAAAACTGGATGCTAATGGTAAATTTATTTATCCTGGTTTTATAGATGCGCATGCGCATTTTGTGAGTTATGGGCAAGGTTTGCAGCAGGTTGATCTTGTAGGCACCGAAAGCTGGGAACAGATCATTGAAAAATTAAAAACTTTCGCTGCTGAAAACCCCGATGGGTGGCTCACTGGCCATGGATGGGATCAGAACGACTGGCCGGTAAAAGAGTTCCCGGATAACTCAAAACTGAATGAGCTCTTCCCCAATAGGCCAGTGCTTTTGAGAAGAATTGATGGTCATGCTGCTATTGTCAACCAAAAGGCATTGGATGAAGCGGGTGTTAAACCGGGCGATAAACTTACTGGTGGAGATATTGAAGTAAAAAATGGTAAGCTGACAGGTTTATTGATCGATAATGCCATAGGATTGGTTTCTTCAAAAATTCCTGGTAGAACAGATGCACAATTCAAAAAAGCATTAAAGGACGCTGAAACGAATTGTTTTGCAGTTGGTCTCACTACCATTGATGATTGTGGTGTGAGCGCCGAAACAGTTGACAGGATCAAAGCTATGCATAGCGAAGGCTCGCTTAAAATGAGGATCTACGCAATGCTAAGTGATGCAGCAGCCAATTATGATTATTTGGAGAAAACAGGTGCTATCAAAACCGAAAGATTGAATGTAAGAAGCTTTAAAGTTTATGGTGATGGCGCATTAGGATCAAGAGGTGCTTGTTTGCTGCAACCATACAATGATAAAGCAGGACATTATGGTTTCCTGCTAAGTTCACCTGAACATTTTGATTCGGTGGCTGCAAGAATTTATGCCAAAGGATTCCAGATGTGTACGCATGCCATTGGCGATAGTGGCAACAGAACTATACTGAATATCTATGCCAAATACCTTAAAGGCAAAAATGATCTTCGCTGGCGAATCGAACATTCACAGGTGGTGAACCCGGCGGATTTTAATTTATTTGGTGCTAACTCCATTATTCCCTCCGTTCAACCTACTCATGCTACATCAGATATGTATTGGGCAGGTGATCGTTTAGGAAAAGAAAGAGAAAAAAGCGCATATGCTTTCAAAGATCTATTAAAACAAAATGGATGGATACCATTGGGAACAGATTTCCCCGTTGAAGATATTTCTCCTTTCAAAACTTTCTTTGCAGCCGTTATAAGAAAAGATGCAAAAGGATTTCCTGCTAACGGTTACCAGGTTGAAAATGCATTAACAAGAGAAGAAACCTTGCGGGGGATGACAATATGGGCGGCCCGTTCAAATTTTGAAGAAGCGGAAAAAGGAAGTTTGGAGAAAGGAAAACTCGCTGATTTTATTATTCTTGATAATGACCTGCTGAAAGCTGCAGAAAATGAACTGTTGCAAATAAAAGTGCTGAAGACTTTTGTTGGTGGTGAAAAAGTGTTTGAAAGAAAATGATCAAACTTAAGCTTTCCCGGTCAGACGGAGACCGTCAGACCGGAGACCGTCAGACCGGGGTCAGGTTTGAATAAACTACCGTATCAAGAAATACTCCGTTAAAGAAAGAATCTTCTTTAAAATGTGCTTCCTTTATAAAACCAGTTGATTCCAAAACAGCTGCTGATGCTATATTGGCCGGGTTGGTCCTTGCTTCAATGCTATGCAATTTCATAACAGTAAATCCATAGCCGATCACCTTTAATAATGCTTCTTTCATAATACCTTTACGCCAATGCGCGGGATGCAAAACATAACCCGTTTCTGCGCGATAATTCTCCGGGCTGATATTCCAATAGCAGATCGTACCAATCAATTTGCCAGGTTCATCATTTAATGCGATTGCCCAAAAAATTCCTTCATTGGCTTCAACAGTTGCGCTGATCTTTTTAATAAATTCTTCTACATCTGCAACGGAAGCAGCTCTTGGTCTGTCAATGAACTGCATAACGCTTTCATCTGAACGGAGAAAGAAAAGTTCATGCACATCATTCATAGCCAGTTTGCGCAGTAAGAGTCTTTCTGTTCTTAATTCGGGAAAGGGATGAAAATTTAATTCAAGCATTGTATGAAATTAATTCGAATCGTTTTACTAACACCTGTCTGTATGAAAATAAAAATTCTTAATTCTTTTTAACAGCCAGCACCATTCATACAGATTGTATGAATCCGCTTCTGCAGTTAAAATTACTTTAGCACTAATCATTAACCTAAACCTTAGTCATGAAAAAAATCATCCTGCTGGCAGGAGCTGCAGCATTACTGCTTGTCGCCTGCGAAAAAGAAAGTAAAGAATGTCCCGGCGCTATCGAACAAAATTTCGCACTTACCGGGTTCACCAAGATCTATGCCGGCGGAACATTTACTGTAGCCGTCACCAAAGGAAATGACTTTAGCATTAAAGCATCCGGCTGTGCGGATGATCTCGCCGATCTTGATCTTAAAGTTGTACCAGGTCA
>DASVNY010000013.1:0-4592 GCA_036383615.1 Chitinophagaceae bacterium | reverse complement strand
CCATTGTCATAGTAAGCTACATATTGATTGCCATCGGATGTGAAAATAACCTCGTAGTCATTAGCATCCATATTATAGTTCCAATCGCCTGGCAGCACTTCTATCCTGTCATAGGGATCATACTTATACCATACGACTTCGCTGGAATTGGGATAACGCTTTTCAAAATCGGTTGACATGGCAGTTTCTGCATCAACACGCGTAAGGTCGCGTTGTTTTTTCTTAAACACAGCGCCTTCAGGAGTGTAATGAACGTTCCAGCGTTGATTTCCTTTTTGCAGTTTTACTTCATACAGCATTTGTTTCTGGTCATGTTCCCTGTCAACATCGGTAATGATAAAACCGGGGTATTGAGAACTGATTGCCCGGCTAACAGCTTCTGGCAATGCTGTATTATCTATCCGTTGTGTTGAATATATCCATTCATTATTATCATACCAGGCAATATAGTCATCATCGTTCCACATAAAGCTTACGTAGTAATCATTAGGGTCAAGCGTGGAATACCAATAACCAGGTTCAACAACAGTTGTGGTTGGTGAATACCTGTACCACCGCACATTTGTCGCACTAGGATATCTTTTTGTAAATGATGTCTGGATCACAACAGGTGGCAGGGTGTCAGTAAATTTTTGAGGGCCGCAGGCAAGAGTGGACGATTCATTTTTCTTGTCATAGGTAATTGTTTCTACGGGTAAAAAATTACTCCCGAAAATGAAAGCCGCCAGCACCAGTACACTAAATATTTTCATGGCATTTGTTTTTGAGTTAAAAAATAAATATTGGGCATAATTTTCTACAAATACCGATACAACTATCCGTATCTATAACCATGCACACAATTTCTTTAATTCTATCTTCAAATTTTTGTGCCAGAATTGCTCTTTTTACGCTTTGTGTATATTGCATTCATGCATTATCATGCGCACCTGCGATCAGCTGTTTCTATTCTTGAATTATACAGGGGAAATGAACCCTTCTCTTCTTTTTTAAAAAAGCATTTTGCCGCGAATAAAAAATTCGGATCTAAAGACAGGAGGCAGATCACTCATCTCTGTTATTGTTATTTCAGGTTAGGAAAATTGGGATTATCAATACCTGTTGAAGAAAGAATAATAACAGGATTGTTTTTTTGTTCAGCTGCTCCAAATGATATGCTGGCTGCATTAAGACCTGAGTGGAACGAGGAAGCAGCGTTGGGAGTTAAAGACAAATGTTCAATGCTCAATGCTCAATATTCAATAAACAATGTTTTTCCGTGGAAAACTGAATTGAGTCCTGGCGTCGATTATGAAAAATTTTGTGAATCGTTTTTTATACAACCGGATGTTTTTCTTCGGTTGAGACCGGGACATGAAACTAAAGTGCGACAAAAATTGGCCAATGCCGATATAGCGTATGTTGCTGTCGGTGATACAAGTATTGCGTTACCATCGGCATCAAAACTGGACCAGGTGCTTGCATTGGATGATGAAGCTATGGTGCAGGATCTGAATTCACAACAGGTGGGCCGGTTTTATAAAACGGCCCTTTCGAAAATGTCGCTCCCATTTATCAGCGCATGGGATTGTTGTGCGGGCAGCGGCGGCAAATCGCTAATGTTATTTGATCTGCAAGACAAACTTGAACTGGTTGTTTCGGATAAAAGAGAATCCATTCTGTATAACCTGAAGAAAAGATTCCAGGAGCATGGAATAAAGAATTATAAAGCGGTGATCGCCGATCTTGCAAAATCATTACCCGCTAATATTAAAAATTCAAAGTTTAATATGATCATTTGCGATGCTCCTTGCAGCGGCTCGGGAACCTGGGGGCGCACACCTGAACAGCTTTATTACTTTGATAAAAAAATGATTGATGAATATGCAACGCTTCAAAAGAAGATCGTTTCAAATGCTGTAGGGCAATTACAAAAAGGGGGCATGTTTGTTTATATCACCTGCTCTGTTTTTAAAAAAGAAAATGAAGAAGTAGTGCAATACATGCAACAAAATTTCCCGCTTGAATTAATTGAAATGAAAATCATGGAGGGGTATGATAAAAAGGCAGACACTATGTTTGCAGCGCTATTACGACTTCCCTGATACAATATCATTACAATTTTAAGAGCATCGCCGACCCGATCGGCTTTTGACCATCAAAAACCTTAATGATATACTTGCCGGCTTGCAAAGTTCCAACAGGGAGAGAGATTGTTTTTCTTCCAGTGGCCTTGGAACTTTTCATTTGAAACACACGGTTGCCGTACATATCAAAAATCACAATCGGCATATTGCTAACGGCTGCATTTATTTCCACCACCAGGTTAGCTGTAATGCTTCCCTCAACCGGGTTAGGTTGAATAGTTATCCGTTCTTCAGTAATAGGAGGAATGCAATCAGATGTAACCATCACTGAAGCAGTATTGATATATAAAGCCGTTAGTGAAGCAGCGGCTGTGTCAATGATCTGCCTGACGCGATAAGAAAAAGTTCCGGGTGTTATTGACTGTAATGTATTTGTGAATTGATAAGTATGATTGCTTAAAACAGTTCCAGCCTGTGGCGTTATATCCGCGATTTTAGTAAAGACTGTTTCACCCGGCATTTTTCTTTCTACTTCATATTTCATAGCGGAAACATCTTTGCTCGTCCAGTTGAGTGTTACTGCGCAGGAATTAAAACTTGCGGAGGAGGTAGCAAACTCTGTTAAGAGATTAGTGAAAGCAAGTTTCAGGTTAGGAATGCCATAGCCTGTTCTGTCATCGGGGGTCGAATACCTGTTGCCAGCCTGTTGAAGTGTACGAATGATCTTGATACTATTGAATTCAGGAAAACCCTGCCATAGACAAGTAGTTAATCCCGCCATATTGGGACAGGCGAAAGAGGTTCCGTTATTCGTGCCGATAGTATTATTGGTATTCTGAACAACAGCTGATACACCAACTGAAGCCATATCAGGTTTTATTTGTCCATCGGACGATGGTCCATAACTTGAAAAATTACCAACAAAACCTGCAGCGCTAACAGCACCAACGGCTGCCACACTATCTGCATCGGAGGGAGTGATCAGGTAGTGCCAGGCAATCGTTCCTTCATTGCCAACTGCATTAAAGATCAGCAAACCCTTGCGGGCACCGATCGTTGCACCTCTTGCAGCAATGGTCGTTCTGCCATTCATATCGGCATAAGAATAATTGAATGCCGCATTGTCAAAATCATAGTAGCCTAATGATGATGAAATGATATCAACACCAACGCTATCCGCTCTTTCGGCACCACAAACCCAATTATGTTCTTCAATAGGATATTCTGTTGCCGATTCTTCTGTCCTGTATAAATAAAAACTTGCCTTTGGCGCTTTGCCAACAAACTGGCCAGGAATATTTGCAGCGATGGTTGACAAACATTGCATGCCATGTGAATGATCTTCACTAACACTGGCATGGCGCGACACAAAATCCCATGTGCCCAGCACCTGTCCATTCAAATTGATACTGTCAAAAGCGCGGAGCGTGTTATAACTAAAGAAACCTGCATCCAGTATAGCGACCTGCATACCCTGTCCACGCAAACCAACATTGTGTAAGAACTCACCATTGTGAAGTTTGATTTCATTGTATGAATTCGTACCATAATTATAATAATCCGTTGTGGCGGTTGTTCTTTGTGCAGGCACAACAGTAGTGAGATCTTCCGGTTCAAACTTACCAGGAGTTGTCTGCCTGTCATTGCCGGCAATTCTCGCGGCTATGCCGGTTACACTTTGTACAAAAGAAAAATTATTGATGGTTGTGATCGCATTGGCATCACTGGTTTGAATAGAAACCTGGTTGAGCCATTTAGAAACGTTCAGCACGGTCACATTCGGAACACTGCTTAGCTGGTTGAGATAGGAAGGGGTGACAGGAAGATCGGTACTGTCAATCGCGATATTATATCTTGTTCTCCGGTCAATGGCCCTGGCGGATAAATAAGCAGAAGGATTGGTAAAAGTATAAGGCGTGCCTGCCTTGTTTTTAAATTTTACGATGTAACGGGTAAACTGTGCATTTGCTTCAACCACTACCAATGACGACACTATAAGAAGAAGTAAACATCTCTTCATGCTGCATTTTTTTGCCGAAATCAAATTTACGTAATGATTCTCAGTTGTGATCGATCATCCACATGGTGATGCCAAAACCTGTTTTGAACGGTCCCCCGCTTCCACCAGGGTTGGGTTGGTATTCCCACATTTCGAATTCGCGATAGACAAGGCCTACATTTTTTGCAAAACGGTCAACATATCTTGATCTTGCAGCGTAGGCATTTACATCTATGATAGGAGCATTATAAGCTTCGTCAACCGACTCGATTGTCCATACATCGGAATAGTTCTGTCCTTTATAACTGAATGTAGGATCAAACGTATCGAAATAAAAATCCCAGTCAGCCATATTATCATCATTGCTGAAATTATAAAGCGTTTGGTAGGGATTATCGCCAAGGTGAGTATTTCCTTTCCAGCTAAAGCCTTCTTTAACCGGCATGCGAATTTTTACAAAGCGGAAATTATCTTCGATCACTTCTAACCGGTCAGCGGTTAGTGTAATAAAATAAGTTCCATTGATC
>DASVNY010000012.1:0-5085 GCA_036383615.1 Chitinophagaceae bacterium | reverse complement strand
TGTTCTGATATCGGTAAAGAAACCACAATAAGTGGCCGGGTTGCTTCTTGGTGTTCTGCCAATAGGTGATTGATCGATCTCTATCACTTTATCAACCTGCTCCAATCCCTTTATTGATTTATGCTCCATCGGCACCATCTTTGACCCGTATGCATGTTTGGAAAGGATCGGGTATAATGTTTCGTTGATCAGTGTTGATTTGCCGCTGCCACTAACTCCCGTAACACAAATAAATTTTCCCAGCGGAAATTTTGCATCCACATTCTGCAGGTTATTTCCTTTCGCCCCTTTCAGCTCAAGAAATTTTCCTGTTCCCTTTCTTCTTTCTTTTGGAACAGGTATGCTTTTATGACCATTGATATAGCTCGACGTTAATGTATTCAGCTCCAGTAAATGTTTGGGGTCTCCTTCCGCCACTACCCTTCCGCCATGATAACCGGCTTTTGGTCCTATGTCAATTAAATGATCGGCCGCCAGCATAATATCCTTATCATGCTCCACCACCAATACGCTATTTCCAATGTCACGTAAATTTTTTAAAGCCACAATCAGGCGATGATTATCTCTTTGATGCAAACCAATAGAAGGTTCATCAAGAATATATGTGATCCCCTGCAACTGTGAACCAATTTGTGTAGCTAATCGAATTCTTTGCGATTCGCCACCGCTCAAACTTTTTGAAGGGCGGTTCATTGTGAGGTAAGTCAATCCAACATCCAGTAAAAATTGCAATCGTTCTCTTATTTCCTTCAACACATCTTTGGCAATAACCCTTTGCTTATTATCGATCCGCAATTCAATACCATCAAACCAGCCATATAAGTTGTCGAGGTTCATATTGCTTAGTTCGGAAATATTCCTTCCCGCAATTTTGAACCACAGACTTTCCTTTTTTAACCGTGCACCATTACAACTATCGCAAGGTTTAGAGATCATATAATCTTCTGTCCATTCACGGATAGCTTCACTATAAGGACTGGCATACCAGCGTTGCAACATATTCACGATACCTTCAAATGGCGCAGAAGGATCAAATTTCATGTTCTCAAAATCGAGATCTTCCTGCTGCCCCTCTTCATTTCCATACAGGATAATGTTCATTTGCTTTGCAGAAAGCTTGCTGATCGGCGCTGTCAGTGATATCTTATGTTTTTTTGCCGCTTCCTGTGCCTGCCGATAAACCCATGCATCCCTTTCTTCTCCCAATGGAGCAATACCGCCTTCACTGATACTTAAAGAAGTGTCGGTGATCACCGCTTCCATATTGATATGATGCTTTGTGCCTAATCCTTTACAAACCGGGCAGGCGCCATATGGTGAGTTGAATGAAAAAGAATTGGGTGAAGGTTCTTCATAACTGATACCCGTGTCTTCGCACATTAGTTGCTTGCTGTAAGAAGCCTCCCCAAACCCCTCCGAAGGAGGGGCTTTAGAGCCTTCTGTTCGAACTGTCTTTTTCTTTATTGCAGAGGGTTCGTTAATCCCCCCTTCGGGGGGTGGGGGGGCCACGAACATGAGGTCTTTCCCAATCTTTAACGTTTGCTGCACACTCTGGCTCAATCTTGCTTTCAGGTCATCCGTTACCTGCAAGCGATCAACTACCAGTTCAATATCATGGATCTTATAGCGATCAACCTGCATTTTAGGAACAAGATCTTTGATCTCTCCATCCACTCTAACTTTTAAAAAACCTTTTTTCCTGACATCTTCAAACAATTCACGATAATGACCTTTACGTCCTCTTACCAATGGAGCCAGTAAGCTTATTTTTTTTCCTTCAAATCGTTTAAAAATATTATCAACTATTTCTTCCTCGCTCCATTTCACCATTTTTTTGCCGGTGTTATAGGAATAGGCCTCTCCTACTCTTGCAAATAACAAACGCAAAAAGTCATAGATCTCTGTTATCGTTCCAACTGTTGATCGCGGGTTCTTGTTGGTGGTTTTTTGTTCGATAGAAATAACCGGTGACAATCCTGTGATCTTATCCACATCGGGTCTTTCCATATCACCAATGAATTGCCGGGCATAAGCCCCAAAGGTTTCCATATACCTGCGCTGCCCCTCGGAATAAATGGTGTCAAAAGCCAGCGAAGACTTTCCACTACCGCTTATACCTGTGATCACCACCAGTTTATTCTTGGGTATTGAAATATCAATATTCTTCAGGTTATGCACCCTGGCGCCAAACACTTCGATCGACTCTGCTTCCGTTCCGGAAGCGCTCACCGCATTTTCTTTTGATTTTGACATAATGAAGGACAGCGAAGATACTGAAAGCTAAAAGGACAATTATAAGTTCATCGACAGTGATTTAACAGGAAAAAAGTTCAATTGTTCGAACACTGCTGTGGAAAACCTGGGACACAGTTTTCCACAAAGAATATTTCTGGCATAATATTTTGAATCTTTTGGCGGGTACCAAAAATCTCAATCATTTTTTAAACTATAACGTATGAAAAAGACCATTTTTATAATGGCGGGCATGGCTTTGTCTGTATGTTTCATGACCGCTTCCGCACAGGAAACCAATACATGGGATCCAAAGAAAAATCCTACCGTGGATTCAATCAACGCAAAACATCGTGATAAAATAATTCCACCGCGGGAAGCAATGACTGTTAATATGATATTCCCGGCATTGGGTCAATATGAATCATCAGTTAACACCGATGCTCCTTCTGTAACGATCAGCCTTGACCCAACGAATAAAGGTGTTGTATGGATCGAAGGATTGCCACAGGGAAGAATTAAAGCGATGTTGAGAAAATCACCATCAACTTATAAGATCCCTGCGCAAAAAACAGAAGAAGGTAAAGATGTAGCAGAAGGAACATTAATCTTTGATAAAGAAACCAATACCCTGAGTATTGCAATTGGCAAACCGTATAATGCAGAAGATCCAGGCGCAGCCTTTCTTCCTGCAGCAGTGGAAGAGCCAGTTGCAGCCGTAAAAACAACTAAAAGCAAAAGCAAAGCAAAAGTAAAGGTTGCAGAAAAACCTAAGCCCTGGATGTATGCAGGTACTAAAATAGAAAGTGCTACGGTCAAAAATCAGTAACGTTTAGTTTGTGTTTTTCAAACATTCGGGACGAGAAAGAGGTCGCTTATTGCGGCCTCTTTCTTATTTTAGCCAATAATCAATTGAGATGTTCAATCTTTTTAAAAAGAAAGGCCCGGAAATAAAGATCGTTGACAGAATATGGATAAGCGAGTCATTTAAGTTGAAAGCATATGCTGAAGAATTGCAAAAGAACAGGGAAACGGTTTTTATATTTTGGTTTGATGAAACACTCCGTAAAGCAGAAAACGAAATCAATAACCCGGTCGGTGATGCCTCACCGCTGTTAATGGCAAGAGAAGCCGCCACTGCTCACCTTAGTAATAAGCAGGTCATCATGGCCGAACACTACCCCCTTGCTGAAAAAGAAAACCAGCTTTTCCAAAAACTGGGTCTGCAGCAGGTAACGATCTGGTCGGCATTGGATGAACCGTTATTTAAGCGATTTGGCAGCGATAAGATTATTTCCATGATGAAACAGCTCGGCATGAAAGAGAATGAACCTATTGAGCATAATATGATCAGTAAAGCAATCAGGAATGCACAGGAAAAGATCGCTGATAAAGTTTCGGTAGAACAATCCGCCCGCTCGCAGGAAGATTGGTTAGAAAAGAATTTTTCAAAAGATTAAATTTTGCCACAAAGTTTAGACAGCTATCGGAATCACAAGGAAATAGTTGAATTAACTTAGTGTCTTAGCGTATTTGTGACGCTTAACCAACATTCAAACATTTGTTCGTTACCAGAAAATAGATTTGGTATTTCTCCCTTGCTGGTCTTTCTTTGCAGTAGTTCTTTACATCGCTTATCAAGAAAGGCTGAGGGTAATGGCCCAATGAAGCCTTGACAACCTGCCTTCGCTCCGCTCAGGGTGACAAGAATACTTGTCCTCCCGAAACGCAGTGAGGGAAAGGTGCCAACTCCATCCGCCAGCTGGCGGACAGATAAGTCAGATCCATGCTTCAAACATATCTTCTTCTGAAAATATTATACGAGCTCATCTGATTTACGGGTGAGCTTTTTTATTGCCCCGGTTAAAACGGGTCTGTTAGCCTCACCCTCTTTTTTGACAAAGCGATTAAACAGGTAAATAAGTTTTATTACGGTCCAGGTTTAAAATGGATGAGTACAAGGAGGATTAATCAGCCAAAGCAGGCATCGCCTCAACAAAGGGAGCTTCCTGATCAAATGCTGTTGCAACCGGCTATTATTTATTGTTGCTTGCATCATCCTTGTATTTTTTCCGGGAGAACAAAAAATTAACAAATGAAAAAAGCCGGATTTCAAAAAAAGTCCACTACTTTTATGGAGTATTCGAGCAAATGCATTCGACCTCTTCATATAAAAACGCTTTTACAACAGGTATCACCTGTTGTTGCATTTGTTGTATGCCGCAAGGCATACTTTAATCTTTTGCCGGTTCCCGGCTACCGACCACTTTTACGGCGACACAATTCTCTCCTCAATTTTTTAAACCATTAAAATTTACCAATATGAGTAATTATCGTTTTGAAACATTACAGCTTCATGCCGGTCAACAGGTTGACCCAACTACCAAATCAAGAGCCGTTCCTATTTATCAAACCACTTCTTATGTGTTTGATAACTCCGAACATGCAGCCAATCTTTTCGGATTAAAACAATTCGGAAATATCTATACCCGCATCATGAACCCGACCACTGATGTTTTTGAGCAGCGTATTGCAGCGTTGGAAGGTGGTGTAGCAGCGCTAGCCACAGCATCCGGCCAGGCAGCACAGTTCCTCGCCCTCAACAACATTTTACAGGCAGGTGATAATTTTGTTTCCACTTCCTATCTCTATGGAGGCAGTTACAACCAGTTCAAAGTTGCCTTTAAAAGACTGGGTATCGATGTTCGCTTCGCTGATGGTGATAACGTGGACAGCTTTGTGCCACATATAGACAAAAACACCAAGGCCATTTATCTTGAAACGATCGGTAACCCACGCCTCAACATTCCTGATTTTGAAAAATTCGTGGCGCTGGCAAAAGAATATGACCTG
>DASVNY010000011.1:0-4829 GCA_036383615.1 Chitinophagaceae bacterium | reverse complement strand
TTTCTTTTATAGCCAAAACAATGTATGAGCAACTGCGTGGTCTTGGGCTTGAGCTGGACGACGGACTTATCATTATGGTATTTAAAGAGACTTCTCATGACCAGTTGCAGTGGCCGGTTTTTGAAGGAGGTGTGGCAAGCGACACAATGTTCCTTGTTCCCTATTTTGATCACCCGGTCATGAATGAGTTTTACAAAGCAAGAGAATCAGGTGTAAAATTCATAGAAAAGCATTTTAACAGGGCCACTAAGGATAGTTTCCTGGAAAAGATCTTTACTATTTCGGATCATAAACATGCTCCCGAAGAATTCAAACTCAAGTGGTGGGCGGGTTCTTACTACCACTATTCATTTGCAATGGAAAAGTACACGGGCATACTCATGCATTCACTCTACAGGGAGAAATACCCGGAGGAGTATAATGCCATCATAAGAAGGTTTACCCAGGTATTTGAGCAGGCTTATGTACGTTTCCTCGATCTGCAAAAAGCCGAAGCACAGGCAAAAGAAGCACAAATAGAAGCTGCATTGGAAAGAGTGCGTGCAAGAACAATGGCCATGCATAAAAGCGATGAGCTGCCGGAAACATCTTTTTTGCTTTTTCAACAGGTGAAAGAATTAGGTGAGGCGACCTTACAAAATTCTATTGGGATCGTTAATGAAGAGACGGGATTTGTTGAATTGTCAACAACAGTTCATGGTCATCATTTGCCACATACCCTTAAAGTACCTATTGGTGACCCATACGTGATGGCTAAAGCAGTTGCCGCATGGAAAGCAAAACGCAAATCGTTGAAGCTGGAGTTTGAGGGACAGGAATTAAAAAATTATAATGAACACCGCAATAGTTTTTTTGAAACAAAAGTTAATTTTCCGGAAGACCTGTGGATTGTCAATATCGTTTTCTTTTCACAGGGATGGTTGTCTTTTTCTTCCGATAAAAATGTGGCAGCTACAACAGTTGATCTCCTGAAAAGATTTGCAGCTGTATTCGATCTTACTTATACCCGTTTTGCTGATCTGCAAAAAGCGGAAGCGCAGGCAAAGGAAGCGCAAATAGAAGCTGCATTGGAAAGAGTGCGTGCAAGAACAATGGCCATGCATAAAAGCGATGAATTGGCGGAGACGGCGCAGTTGCTTTACCATGAGTTCTGGAAACTTGGTATCAATACATTTACCTGCGGTTACATGTTTATTGATGAGGTAAAGAACACTCAAATATCATGGGTGGTGCTTCCCGATGGTAAGCTGGCGCCACGGATTGACTTTCCGCTAACAGGCGATCATGTATTGAACGAACGATATAAGGATTGGAAAGAAAAAAAACCGATCCATGTTTTCGAGCTAAAAGGAGAAGCCAATAAGGAACATCACCGGTTTTTATCCGGCTATGTTCCTGAATTTGTAGTGAAAGAAGTTTTTGAACGGGTGCCGGATAAAATAGTTTTTCATTGCGCGAATTTTTCAAATGGATACCTGCTGATACTCGCCACTGATATTTTTTCACCGGACGAACAGCAAATAATCACGCGGTTCGCAAAAGTTTTTGATCTTACTTATCGCCGCTTCCTCGATCTGCAAAAAGCCGAAGCGCAGGCAAAAGAATCGCAGGTACAATTGGCTCTCGAAAGAGTTCGTGCCAGGACGATGGCCATGCATAAAAGCGAGGAGTTGTCTGAAACGGCTGCTCTTCTTTTCGAACAATTAAAAGAATTAGGAGAAGAGCCGGAACGAACTGCAATCGGCATCATAAATGAAGAAGAGCGGGTGTTGGAAGTATGGGCCACGCAACATGGAGGCAATCAGATGAACCTTCTTTTCAGGTTCACGATCGATGAACCACACGTGATGCAAAAAGTTTACAGGGCATGGAAAGAAAAGAGGAAGTCAATAGCGATTGACCTGCAGGGAAAAGAACTGGAAGAATATTACCAGTTCCTGAAAAACTATGGCGTTCCGGTCAATCACGATGCATTCACAACAAGAAGAGTAGAGCATTTTGCGGCATTCTCAAAAGGGATGTTATGTATTATCACCTCGGAACCCCGGCCACCGGAAGCTATCGAACTTTACGAACGCTTTGCTTCTGTCTTTGATCTTACCTATACCCGATTTCTTGATCTGCAAAAAGCCGAAGCGCAGGCAAAAGAAGCGCAAATACAACTGGCGCTGGAAAGAGTTCGTGCAAGAACCATGGCTATGCAGAGAAGTGATGAACTGCCTGAAACATCGCACATACTTTTCCAGCAAATGAAGGAATTAGGGGAGCCTGTAGAGCAATTAACCATCGGCGTTGTACATGAAGAAAATAACGTAATAGAAGTCTCGGCCACACTTCAGGGGAATGTGCTGAAAAAAATTTACCTGCACAGCATAGATGAGCCGTACGTGATGAATAAAGTTTACAACGCCTGGAAAAATCAGCAAAGGACATTAGTTGTAGAATTGAAAGCCAAAGAATTAAATGCTTACAATAAGTATCGAAATGAGCTCACTAATTCAGAAATGTTTCCGACAAATCTTGCAGATGACTCCCGTCGAATAATTTATGCGGCTTTTTTTTCTAAAGGAATGCTGGCTTTGGCAGCCAATGATCCTCGCCCGCCACAAGCTCTTGAACTCTTAGAAAGGTTTGCCTCCGTCTTTGATCTTACCTACACTCGTTTCCTCGATTTAAAAAAAGCAGAAGCACAAGCAAGAGAAGCGAGAATAGAAGCTTCACTGGAAAAAGTAAGGGCAAGAGCCATGGCCATGCACAAGAGTGATGAACTGGCTGAAGTAGTGGCGCTTCTTTATAAACAATTTGAACAACTTGATTTCGGCCTCTACCAGGTATTGGTTTCGATTTACGATGTGAAAAATAATGTTATCGAATGGTGGAGCCGGGGCTTTACGGATGCCGATCTTCCGCAAAGAAATCTTATACCTATCATTGATCATCCGTTCAATAACAGCCTGCTTGAAAGATGGAAAGCGGGTCATGAGTCTTACACGCATATACTGGAATCTGAACTGAAAAAGAGCTGGGAGGAATATTTATTTACAGCTACGGATCTTAAACATTTTCCGCAACAAGTGAAAGATGCGATGAGAAGTATTGATAAAGTATTTCTCTCCGACGTGTTTATGAAATATGGATCATTGCAGGCTGCGGGCCAGGCTCCTTTACCCAATGACAAACTGGATATACTAAAACGATTTACGAAGGTCCTTGATCTTGCTTATACAAGGATGATTGATCTGCAAAAAGCAGAAACCCAGGCAAAGGAGGCACGGATCGAAGCAGGTCTTGAAAGAGTTCGTGCAAGAACAATGGCTATGCATAACAGCGAGGATGTGAGCACTGCTACTGCAACAATGTTTAAGGAGTTGGAAAAACTGGAGATAGAGCCGCTCAGGGGAGGTATTACAATTATTAAACCCGATCAGACACAGGAGGTGTGGGGGATAAATAATTTGCCCGAGGGCCGTGCGATAAGATCAATCGGTGTGTTTGATATGAGGTTACACCCGCTTTGGCAGCAGATCTATAAAGCACGTGAAAACAACATGGATTTCGCATATTACTGGCTTGCAGGAAAAGACAAAGAACATTACATCGGCATACTAAACTCCACGCCTAATTATTTGAAGCAGCCGATTAAAGATTTTCCTGATGTGCATGTTCACTCTTATATTTTTGGCGAAGGTGCTATCTGGACAAATTCTTTAGAACCACATTCGGACGAACAGAAACAAATAATGAAAAGATTTGCTTCTGTGTTTTCATTGACATTCCGCCGTTATCTTGATTTGCAAAAAGCGGAAGCGCAGGCAAAAGAGGCGCATATTGAAGCGGGATTGGAAAGAGTGCGGGCCAAGGCAATGGCGATGCATGATTCGCAAGACCTTGCTGATACGATTGGTGTTTTTTATCGTGAACTTAAATCCTTTAGCATTACACCAAGAAGATGCGGTGTTGGCTTGCTTGATGAAGAAAACAGGATCGGTGAATTATTTACCTGGAACACCACTGAACAAGGTGAAAGCCTTGAGTTGGTGGGCCGGTTGAAAATGGAAGGTCACCCAATATTAGAAGGAGTATATGACCATTGGATCACACAAACGGAATATCATCCCGTTCTGCGGGGTAGTGAAATAAAAGAATACTATAAGATCATTCGCCCCCAAATGTCTTTTCCTGATTATGAACATGACCAGGCGCAATATGGTTATTTCTTTTTCTTTAAAGAAGGCGGAGTGTATGCATGGACAGAAAAAGAAATGAAGGAAGATGAACTGCAGATATATCGTCGTTTTACCTCGGTGCTTAGTCTTACTTATAAACGATACAAAGATCTTAAACAAGCTGAGGCAAGCGCTAAAGAAGCGGTTCGACAGGCTTCGTTGGATCGTGTGAGAGCGGAGATCGCTTCCATGCGCACCGTGGAAGATCTGCAACGCATCACCCCGGTCATCTGGAATGAATTGATGATGCTCGATATTCCCTTTATCCGTTGCGGTATTTTCATTATGGATGATGCACAAAAACTGGCGCACACTTTTCTTTCCACGCCCGACGGTAAAGCAATCGCTTCCTTCCATTTGCCTTATGACACTCCCGGCAATATTGGTTTGGTGATCAGTAACTGGAGAAATAAAAAACAATATATCGACCACTGGGATGAAGAAGAATTTCACCAGTTTGCTGAGATACTTGTGCAGCAAGGCGCATTGAGTTCTGCCGAGCATTATCTTAAAACAATACCGCGTGGCGGATTTTACCTCCACTTCCTGCCTTTTTTACAAGGGATGCTATACGTGGGCAACACAAGCCAGTTGAATGATGAA
>DASVNY010000010.1:0-4988 GCA_036383615.1 Chitinophagaceae bacterium | reverse complement strand
CTTCTTTGTCTGAGCAGCTTTTTGTGTGGGGTGAGTGCAGGGCTGATAATATTGCACCCGCGACATTTACGAGCAACGATGATATCGAACTGGTGAATGTGAATATCCAACCGGTGAATGTAAATACCAACTGGAAAGCTTTTTACAGAACGATCAATTTTTGTAATACTGTAATTCAGAAAGCACCCGAAGTGTTGACAAACGATAACACGTTCACACAAGCGGCGCTTGATCATTATATCAGTGAGGCGCTTACAATAAGGGCGCTGATGTATTTCTACCTGGTAAGAAGTTTTAATGAAGTGCCGCTGAAATTAACAGCAACTCTAACAGACGAGGATATAAAGCCACTGGCAAAATCGTCAGCGGATTCTATTCTTAAGCAGATCGTGAAAGATCTTGAAGAAGCAGAAACAAAAGCGGTTACTACTTATAATGACAGGGCTTCTGATAAGGGACGTGTTACAAAATATACGATCAATGCTATCCAGGCTGATGTTTACCTGTGGATGGACCGCTATACTGATTGTATTACTGCCTGTAATAAAATAATTAACTCGCAGCGGTTTGGATTAATAAGAGGAGCCACCGTGAATGGGCCGCTCATCGAGTATAATGATAGCTGGTTCAACACGCTTTATTATAATGGCAACTCTGACGAAGGCATTTTTGAATTACAATTCGATCCGCAACGCCTCAATCCTTATTTCCCGATGTTTTCATCAAGCGTTTCTTCACGTCGTTGGGTGGCAACGGCCGACCTAATGGACAGGGTGTTTACGGTGGACTATACCAACAGCAGCAATTATGATATTAGGGGTGATGGCGCTTCTGTAAGATCCGCCACCGGCACAATATGGAAATATGTTGGGGCAACAACGACAGCATTGAGAGCGGTTGATCAAAGCTATGCGCATTGGTTCTTTTATCGGTATGCAGATATTCTTTTGCTGAAAGCAGAAGCCTTAAATGAATCAGGGCAGGGGCAGCAGGCGCTTGATATTATCTATAATGTACGTCACCGTGCCAATGCCCAGGACGCAACCGATCTTACACCAACGGCTACTGATAAAAACCTGATACAGGACTTTATCCTTCAGGAAAGAGCAAGAGAACTTTGTTTTGAAGGAAAACGCTGGTACGACGTGTTGAGAAATGCAAAGAGAAGTAATTACCAGCGATTGAATTTATTGCTGAATATGGTTTCGTTGAGTGTTCCGTCAAACATGCAGCAATCGGCGCAGGCGAAGATGAGAGACAAGAATGCACATTATCTCCCGATCTACCTGAATGAATTACAGTCAAACCCATTATTAGTTCAAAACCCGTTTTACCGTTAAAATAAATTAAAATGAAAAAGAACCTTTTTTGGATGGCAGGATTTGTTCTTCTTGTTTCCATGCTGGTTACGGTTGTTTCCTGTAAAAAAACAGACATTGTTCAAACTACCACAGATGATGTGAACATTGTCGGTTACCTGGATAAGAACCCTGACTCTTTTTCTCTTTTCCGTGAAATATTGGAGCGGACAGAAACTTCAGCGTATTTGAATGCGTATGGCGCTTACACCTGCTTTGCACCTACTAACAGTGGTGTGAGAACATACCTGCAAAATATCGGCGCTGCTTCTGTTGCTGTGGCAGACCTTAATACATTAAAAGATATGGTCAGGCTCCATTTGCTGGAGGACACTGTTTATACGGGTTCATTTACGGATGGCAAACTTCCGGTGATCACGATGTATGGTCAATACCTTGTAACCTCGGTTACTTATAAAGACGGTGTTTCAAGATATATAGTGAACAGGCAGGCAGCTATTACCCGGACAAATATCAGGGTGGGTAATGGAGTTATTCATGAGATCGATAATGTTTTGCTTCCTGCTACTAAAACGATCGCTCAGCAACTGGCTGCCAAACCTGAGTATTCCATTTTTGTGCAGGCATTACAGGCCACGGGATTTTATACTGTATTGAATACAGTGGGAACGAATCCGGCTACGAAATGGATGACAGTATTCGCGGAAAGCAACCAGGCGCTTGCGGATAGTGGCATAACAAGTTTTGCGCAGTTGAAAACAAAATATTCACAAACAGGAAATCCTGCCAATGCAAATGACAGTCTCAATATGTATGTGGCGTATCATATTTCCGGTGGATTGAAATTCCTTGGCGATATTATCAGCACATCCACTCATGAAACAAAACTGCCACAGGAGGTGATCAGTGTTAAGCTGATCGGCCAGGATGTTGTGCTTAACCAGGATGTATTCAACGGGGTACTTGAAATTGGTATTAAGCTCGACAGGGTAAAAAGTGATGTTGCATCAACGAATGGAGTTTGGCATGATGCCAAGGCACATTTTATGGTCAAGTTCAGAAGACCAACAGCCGTTTTCTGGGATGTGTCTTCTTTTGATGAGATCATGAAGCTGCCTGCGTATTATAAAAGAGGTAATTACAATTTTACAAGAGCAACAGAAGCAGATAATCCAATAAAAGATCATTATTGGGGATGGGGCCCGCTGGCAAGCACTGACACACTTTCTTATTTATACTCGACCTCGAGCACCGTTTCGAACTATTGCGTTAACAACGACGTGAATATGTTGCCGATGGGATTACCCAATCGCCCTATCTGGTGGGAAATGAAAACACCGCCGGTCATAAAAGGTAAATATAAAGTGTGGATATGCTATGCATGGCAAAAACAATCATCCAGCTCCAATATGCTTTGCCAGGTGGAAGTAAACGGACAGCTGATGCAACGTACAGTAAATTTCACCGAAGCAAGACCTACCGGAACAGATGCTGAGCTCGAAGCGATCGGTTGGAAAAGATACATAGAGAATGCAGGAACCGGCAACAGGCAGGCTGCAAGATTGGTAGGTGTTATTGATTTCCCGACAACACAGCAACAAACTATCCGTATCACACCATTGGTGGGTTCACAGAATAATAATAACCTGGACATGATCCATTTTATTCCTATTGATGAGAACCAGGTATTGCCACGTTTCAGACCGGATGGCACAATGGTTTATAACTAAGAAAATAAATGACAGATCTTATTTCTATAAAAAGTTTTGTAATGAGAATACGTTTGAAAGAGGTTTTGGCAGTTTCACTGATCGCGATAGTCATGTTTGGATGTCAGAAGATGACTGATGAGCACAATGACGTTACAGATGGTTCTTTAAATAAGAATCTTATGGAGCTGATAGAGGAGAATGCCGACCTCAGCAGTTTTGCAGGTTATCTGCGCCAGACAGGATATGATAAAGAACTGGCTTCTTCAAAAAGCTATACTGTTTTCGCACCAGTCAATAGTTCTCTCGCCGGGCTCGATCCTGCTATCGTAAATAATGCGGCAAAACTTAAATTGTTTGTTGGCAATCATATTGCATTGCAGTTGTATCGCACTACTACTACCGCCACTACGCGAATAGCTATGCTGAGCGGGAAGTATAATAACATGACAGGAACAAAGATCGAAGATGCAACCATTACTACTGCCGATAAATATGCATCAAATGGTTTGTTACAGGTGCTGAATAAAGCATTGCCTGCACTGGACAATTGCTGGGATTTTATGACCAACAATGCGCTGGCGCCAACAAAGCAGTCTGCTTTTATGCAATCATTGTTCAGGAATGTATTTGATACTACACATGCGATAGTAATTGGAGTAAACCCCAATACCGGCGACCCGATCTACCAGGCCGGTACGGATTCAGTTTATACAAATCTTTTCTGGAACAGGGTGCATGACCTGAGAGATGAAAAAAAGCAGTTCACTTATTTTATGCTGGTGAATACCGCCTGGGACCAGGAAGTAAATAAGTTCACTCCTTATTTCCAGACCAGCACGCCAGATAGCACAACCATGACAACAAGCTGGAACGTAGTAAGAGATTTTGCAGTTGATACCGTTTACAATCCAGCTACAATTCCCGATACAATTTTTTCGAAATCGGGCACCAAGGTTGGAATAGATAAATCAGCGATTGTTACAACCATTAAAACAAGTAATGGCATTGTGTTTATCATGAATAAACTGGATGTGCAACCGCTTCATAAATTCAAAACTTATCTTATCCAGGCGGAGAATTATAATGGAACCAGCCATAACAGGAGAAGCAATACTTATTTCAGGGACAGGTATAATACGCTTACCGGTAAAGATTTCACTGATATGCTGGTGTTGGGTCATGGTGTGGCATTGTTTAATATCCGCTATGATATATTGGAAATGCCCAAGTTGAAATACAAAGCATATTGGGTGGCGCTGAATGATTTCCAGACAGCAACATTCACACAAAAATTAGGCATTGGCGATCCTAACTCAGCTACATTTCCCTATACTACAGTAGGAGTGGGCGATTACAATGAAATATATATCGGTGAGTTTACCAATGCAAGGTATTGGCCCAAGTATAATATTTATCTCACGGCGGCCAATAGCACCACTACAGCGGCCAACCCGCTGGTTTGTGATTATATCAAATTAGTACCCGGTCTATAATTAACTGATAAAAAGAAAATGCTGATGTGTTTACAACGGATAATAAAAGGAGTAGTGTTTGCCGGAATGATAATGACAGCAACAGGACTCTCTGCGCAGAATCCAACTGACAATGCCCGGCAGGCGCCTGTACAGAAATTAACGCTAACAGGAAAAATTACTGATGCCACTACTCATAAACCTATTGTTGGCGCAAGTGTAAGCGTTAGTGGTTTGTCGGCTGCTATCACAGATGACAAGGGTGAGTTTAGCCTCAATGTTGGTTCTTATACCGATGATATAATTATTACTGCAGAGGGATATGGAACCAGGCAAATCGCATTGAAACAGCGTCAGCGGGTAGAAGTTTCATTGCAGGATGATGCCCTGCCCTCTTACCAGGAGAAATTAACGATGCCTTTTTCATCTATACAAAAAAGAGAATTATCCGCATCCGCTTCATTGTATAACGAAGATGCTGCATG
>DASVNY010000009.1:0-2037 GCA_036383615.1 Chitinophagaceae bacterium | reverse complement strand
TAATAAGCGACATAATGCCCGCCTCTTCCTAAATAGCTAATTAGCAAAAACAGAAACCCGTTGGGTTTATATCGTTTCAGATCGGGAGGAGTAAGATTTTGGGCCTCTTTTTTAATAGCTTCAGAGTTATTGCTGGTGCCGTATCTGAGGGCTGCTTTTTTTAATTCGGAGATAAAGACAGCAAGATCTTTAATGCCTAATCCCTCAGGATCTGAAATATTTGTTATAGTAACAGGCATTTTTAAGATATGATCGATCATTTTCAAAGCACTCTCTATCGAATAACCCAATAGCTCAGGCTTGATTTCGACATTAGTTGATGTGGACCTCGCCTCTTCATGCAAATAATCCTTTCGCTTCAATTCAAAATTCCTTCCGAGATATAGTTTACGAACCTGCTCATCGGCAGCCAATTCTTCTGCAGTGCCATGTTTAAAGATCTTTCCTTCGATCAATAAGTATGCGCGGTCACAAATTGAAAGTGTTTCTGTAACGTTATGATCGGTGATAAGAATACCGATATTCTTGTATTTGAGTTTTGCAACAATGGCCTGTATATCTTCCACTGCAATAGGATCGATGCCGGCAAAAGGTTCATCCAGTAAAATAAATTTAGGATCAACAGCCAATGCTCTTGCGATCTCTGTTCTTCTTCTTTCACCGCCACTCAATACATCACCATTGCTTTTGCGAACATGATGCAGGCGGAACTCCGTAAGTAGTGATTCGAGTTTTGCTTTTTGTTCCTGCTTTGAAAGATCCGTCATCTCCAGCACGGCGGTAATATTGTCCTCTACGCTCAGTTTCCGAAATACGGATGCTTCCTGTGGCAAATAGCCAATACCCATTTTAGCCCTTTTATACATGGGTAGCTTGGTGATATTTTCATCACCGAGAAAAACTTCGCCCTGGTCGGGTTTTACCAAACCCACCACCTGGTAAAAAGAAGTGGTCTTGCCGGCGCCATTTGGGCCCAGCAGGCCGACGATCTCCCCCTGCTTCACATCAAAGGAAACATTATTGACAACAACCCGCTGTCCATATTTTTTTACAAGGTCCCTGGTGTGGATCATTAATGGCATGCGGCAAAAATAAGGGTTCGCTTACTTATGGATACCCTATTCAGGGGATTTAACAAACCGCGATTATTATTACATTGAGTCGTTGTAAATTCAGCCACCCTAAATTTCTGTAGTATGAAAAAAATCCTGCTTTTAGTATCCTGTTTTTCCATTCTTTCTCATGTCCAGGCACAAAAGGATGATAAACCGGCATTTGATCAATCTGTAGCCGTTAAATGGTCACCGGCCAGCATTTTCTTTGGAAAGATCGGTTTGGGAGCAGAATATAATTTTAAAAGAAAAGCCTCGGTCACGTTCAATGTGGGTGTTCCTTTTGAAAAAGAAACCACTTTCGAGATCGATAATGAAGATCGTAACCTCAGCACCAAGACATTCTCTATCATGGCGGGCTATCGCATGTATTTGGGTAAAAAGCCGGTGAAGGGATTTTATATTGAACCTTACCTGAAATACCTCGATAATAAAAGTATTACCAACACAGATTTTGATATTGGATTGACCAACCGTCCTTTTCTGGTGACAAGTGAATATAGTGGCATTGGAATAGGCGCCCAGTTGGGTGTGCAGTTTCTTATTGCCAAAAGAGTAGTAATAGATTGGTATCTTCTCGGTCCTGAAGCCAATATTTCCAAACATGATCTGCTGGCACAGGAAACGGGTAACGGTCTTCCCTGGACAAATGCAGAAGCACAGGATGCCGAAGATGAGATCAATGATTTTGTAAATGATATTCCATTGTTAAAGAATAATCTCGATGTTACCGTCAATGCAGCGGCAAAAAATGTGAAAACGCATTATAAAGGATTTTTGCCGGGAATACGAAGCGGTATTTCTATCGGGATACGATTCTGAAGTCACAAGCACCATCATCACCACCAATGATACAAATATCAAAAGCAGCCACCTGTCTTTTTACAGCGGCCCAGTTGTGTTTTTTTATTGCTAATGCTCAGGT
>DASVNY010000008.1:0-26856 GCA_036383615.1 Chitinophagaceae bacterium | reverse complement strand
TATCAGCGCTATAAAATCAATAATGCGCAGGAATAAATTAATAAAGGCATAGATAAGTATGATAGTGCCGATGCAATGAATGATCTCTTTTACCGAGTATTTATAAACGTCAGGATTCAGGTCGGAAGGAAACACCAGTTTGTGCAGCGAGATGATAGAAACCAGCACCAGCAAAAAAAAGCCTAATGGTTTTACCACAAGATTGGTGAATGATTTTTTGTCAACATCTTTCCATATCCGGTGCACGATCAAAAAAAGCAGGCCGGCAAAATAGCGGGAGATAAAGCGTTTGAGCAGCAGCACAAAAAGAATGACGCCGGCTACGATCAAATAATTTTTAACGGGATTATCCAGCCAAACCTGTTCAAGGAAATCGTTCATGGTTCAAAAATATTGAATAATGTGGCAACCCCCTTGAGCATTAAAAAGATACTCCTAATTCGGCTTAATGCTGTTCAATTTTTGAATATGATTCAACAAGTTCGGAATTGCTGTTATTCCCTTTTTGGATTTATTATCGAACTCTTTAACAATTTCGAGCCTATCAATCTTCTCTAATCTTGCTTCCTCGCCAATTATGCTTTCCACTACCATTTCAACAATACCATGCATTTCTTCCGCTTCGCCTTGTAAGATAACTGGAACATCACTCACTCGGACATCAATATCAAAAGCGTTGTCCTTATTTCTAAACAACACATACTGCCATTTACTTATATCAATGCTTATTTTTTCATTTTTAAAAAAAACTTCAAAATAATTTTCCCATTCTTTAATTGGTTTTGCATAATGAAATTCCCAATTGTCGATAACTGGAGCTTTTGATACAATACTTTTAGTTAAAGAAAGCAAACTTTTATCCCCTCCGGGAGATAATGTTAATGAATATTCCTTATTCTTACCTGGACCAATTTCCCATGCAAAATCACCAAGGGTAGTAATTTGTTTATCAATCAGATTAATCGAATCTTGGCTAATTTCTAGTTTCTCAAAAAGAAATTTACTATGCTGAAACCAATGCCAGAATGTTGTGAAATTGTCTTTCATAATTGAATACTATCATATCAAACAAAATTTCCTTGAAGACAAGTCTCCTTTTCAAATATCCATGTCCGGCTTGAGCCTTCCTTTTTTTCTCCCGACTTTTTCGCCGGCGAGGCTCCTCGACCAATACACGCAACTCAAATTTAAAGATTATAAGAGGGACTCATCGGAGTTGGGTTTTTCGCCGCCGAGTCGGGCCGCTATTCTGTTTGAATGGCAAATGCTACGGGCCCAGACATCGGCTCAGAAGCGTTTGAGTAGGATTGGGTGGAAGATTTTAATCATCGTAATTAATTTCATTTGAATTTTAAAATAACTCTCGTGTCATTCGGAAGATTACTTATTTGTCTTGCAATATCTCCATACAATGATAAATATGTAGGGAACTCAAGCTTGCAAAAATTATCTTTTTGATACTGTCCTCCAATAACAAATGGCTTTATCGGATAAAGTCGTTCATTTAGTTCTAATTGTTTTCCCCATTCAATCAAAAAACTTACCCCGGAGTAATAATCAATCCCCCGAACCAAAATCTCCATAAACTCTCTAAAGCTTTTTCCCATCTCAACTTTCTCACCGCTCTCAATATTGAAAAAGGAGAATGCACCTGTTTCAATGCTTACTATAAACTGATTGCCGAAAATATCTTGTCCAATTGATACAAATTTTTTCATGAGATCTTCAAACTCAATAGCAAGTACTTCATTGACAGTTTTTATATTTCTGAAATCCCGGCTCTCACAGTAAAGATAAAATTGTAAGGAGTTAGAAGAAAAAAAGCCCCTATTATCCATCTCTATTACAAATCCAAAATAGTCGGGATCAGTAATAAGACTTTGGTATTCTTTAATTAATTCTTTATCAAACGAGCCAACGAGACTGCTTTCGCTTTGTGTCTTTAATAACTCTATTTTAAAAGACTCATAAGTCATAATGATAAGAATAGCTTAGCAAATTGCACCGGCTTAGTTTGCCAAAGATGCGGAAATGATGCTCATCTTTTTCTCCCGACAAGTCTCTCACCGTAATATCCGCAACCCGAATGTAAAGATTCTAAGAGGAACTCGTGGTGCTTCGGTATCCCACTGTTATAGCCCTATGATCTTTTTGATAGCTTATACAAGTATATCATTACTAACCCGTAGCCCGAATCAACAAGTTTTTCTCCCGATTTCACAGCTTATTTTTTTGGAATCGGCTTTTTGCTGATGGACTTTTATCACAGGGGCCCTTTAAAATAACCTTGTCCAAAATTTTTTATTGCAATAAACAGGAGTAGCAGAAAACCTGTAGAAACGAGTATGCATTTCTATTACTGTAAAGTTTTTGTTGCTTTTTGAGAATATAAAAGCATCAATTTTTATGAAAAAGTTATTTTTTATAGGAGCGCTTGTATTAGCTACCGGCTTTGTATTGTTCAGTTCATTTGCTGAGAAAAAGAACAAAAAGTTTTCAAGAGCGTGGTTTCATTGCATTGATACCGAGAACCCGGAACTTGCTGCCAGTTATGAATACATGGATGGACAAAGCCCCTCCTGCAGTGGCATAGAGGATGTTTGCGCCGTTTATGCGGATGTAGCGAATCCTGAGGCCGCTACATCTTTGCAATACCCGGTAGAACTTGAAATTGACGGAAATGGCGCCAGCCTTGAAGAATTAGGAGAGGATAGCGAAGGCTTTACTGAGGAAACAGACGATGTAAAACTACTTTTAGATTAAAAACTAAGGCTGCGGCACATTGCGATAATGTGCCGCAGCCTTTTTATTATCGGCTATTTTGCTGCATGCCAGTAAGGGCGATCACATCTAATGGAATGTAATGCGTGTAACGGGGATCTCCGGGAGGTAATGTATATGTTTCTCCATTGATCTTTCTCACGAGTGTGCTGGCATACCGCGGATCCTTATTGAGTCTTCGTAGATCAAACCAACGGGTGGTGCGTGCAACAAGCTCTTTTCTCCTCTCAATAAGTATTTTAGTTAGCGCTTCTTCAGCTGTTGCCGCAGTAAAAGGAATAAAGGTCCCTGCTTTCCATCTTGTAAGCAATAATGCATTCAAATCATTCATGGCAGCAGTAGTGTTCCCAGCTCTTGCAAAACATTCTGCTCTTACCAGGTACATTTCGTCAACAGCAGGACCACAAAAAAATGAGCTGCCCGTGCCTCCATCATAATTTCCCCTGAAACCCCAGGTGTTGGTGCCATTAGACTTGAAAAAACATGTTCGACGAAGATCATTGGCGTGATAGGAACCATAAAGCAGGGAATCGCAGCGCCCATTGGTAACTGTCAACAGACCGAGGCCGATTGTTACAGAGGAGAAGATCACTTCTGCACTGAATTGTGTGAAAGGGTTAGCAGCAGCATCATTCAGGGTATTATAATTAATGAGTGTATTCTGAAACTGCAAACAGGAATCGGCATAAAGCCCGGCTTGTGGATAATCTTCCATCGCTAAAAAAGTTCTTGCCAGCACGGCATAGGCTGCTTTACGGGAAGGTCTTGCTAATGAAGAAACGGTAAGAGGAAGCATGGCTGCCGATTGTTTAAGATCAGCGATCACCTGCTGCCAGGAATTTTCAAGTGTTGCCCGGGTAGAAGGTATATTGATATCGCTGCTAAGGCGAAGAGGTATGCCTGGCTTTTGCATGGCCGTACTTTTTTCATAAGGCTCCGCGTAATATTGCAGCAAATGATAGAAAGCATTTGCCCTGTGAAAATGAGCAGCGCCCAACACTTCCCGGTACATATTCACTTCTGACTGAGCAGGAATAATCTTTTGAACAGTTTCCATTGCAATATTGCTGTTTAACGCAAGCCTGTACATGTATGTCCATTCATTATCATTGTAGAGTTCTTTTTCCCAACGATAATTATCCTGACTGTTAGTGCTGAGCGTATTGTAGTAATTATCCAGCGCATAGAAATCGCCATCGGCCTGCAGGCCTCTCATTGAAAAGTTGGTATTGAAAGAAAAGTAGTTGTCCATCAGCGCCTGTGCATCCTGCAGGGTGGCCGGTATAACCCACTGCTGGTTAGGTTTTTTTTCTAAATATTTTTTGCAGGAGGGCAGTGAAATCAGAAAGCAGATAGCAATCAAAATATTTTTCATTGTTAATAATTTAAAGTTGATCAGAATTCCGTTTTAATACCGAAACTGAAACTGCGTGTAGGAGGCAGCGCAGTGCCATAATCGGGGTCGAGACCAGCCTTATTGGCCCTCCATAAAATGCCGATGTTGGTACAGTATGCATAGACCTGGATTTTCTGAAACAATTTTTTGTTTTTCAAAGGCAGCTCCCATGCGATATTCAGATCCTGCAAACGGATGTGATCGGCTTTTTCAACGGTGGCTTCCGAAAAGCTGTAGAACCTGTCACGGTTGGAATTGGCAGGATAGACCATGGAAGGAACTGTAGTAAACTGTTCATCGCCGGGCTGCCGCCATCTTTTATCGAGATCGCTATGACCTGTCCACCCTGTAAAGAAAGAATTGTAACTAATGGTATTCCTACGAAAATGGTATTTGAACCGATAGCTAAAGCTGGCAGAAAGACTTAGTCCTTTCCACGAGAATGATTGAATAAGATTGCCAAAGAATGGCGGACGGGCAGTGCCGGTGAAAATGATATCATCCCAGGTGTTATTACTAACAATGCTATTGTAAGCTTTTGATGCCACTCCATTAACATAGCCAATGGGATCACCGGTTTGAGGATCAAGGCCGCCCCAGCGATAACTGATCAATGAATAGGGATTTTTGCCAACAAGAGGAGTTAAAGAATAACCATTGCCAACATAACTTGCTTTATTAGCAGATTCATTAAGATAACGATCTATTTTATTAGTCACATAACTGAAGAATAAAAGGCTGTTCCATTTTAATTGCCTGTCAAGGATCTTCGTATTGATGCGAACATCGATGCCTTTGCCGGAAAGAGCACCGACATTTTTTGAGATGTTATTGATTCCTGTTGTGGGGTCAACGGGTGATGAGCTGATAAGATCTATTGATTTTTTTGCATAAAGATCTATCGAGCCAGAAACCCGCTGGTTATGGAAAGAAAAATCAATACCTAAATTTTTCATGTGCACCCGCTCCCAACGCAATGATGGATTGGGTGCTGAAATGAGCGTCGCCCAGGGATAGTTTGTCGGCGGAAGACCGGGACGATACTCGATAATAGAAAGAGCGGAATTGTTTTTGTTGACATTGCCATTATAGCCCCAGGTAAGCCTTAGTTTTAATAATGGCAGCGGTTTCCATTTATAAAATACTTCATCCGAAACTTTCCACGAAACACCTGCCGACCATAGCGGCTCCCATTGCTGGTTTGTATTTACCCCAAAAATGTTTGAAGCATCCTTTCTGCCACTTGCCGAGATTGTGTACCGCTTTTTGTATGAATAAGCAGCATTAGCAAAGAGAGAAACAAAACGATTGCTGGTTTCGGAAAAGGAGTTGTTATTAAGAATGGCAGCATTGCCCCTGTTGCCATATAAAGGAAACAACGAAACATAATCTACATTGCCAAAGGTGAGTTTATCATCATCATAACCATAAGTGCGGATTTGCTGACCCGTATTTGAAACATTTCTTGCTTCTGCCCCTGCCATGGCTGTTATTTCATGCATACCCGACCAGGTACGGTTATAGTTTAATTGTAGCCTTGTGCCCCATGAAATCAGCCGGGACTTATACTGGTCAAGAATACCACCCAATGGGATGTTTCTTTTAATCGTATTGCCGCTTCGCTGTGAATAGAGATTGATCATGTTCCTTGTATTGTACGTTGAAAGGGCATTATAATTATTTGAGGAGCTGTTGCTGTATTCAAGTTGTGATTTTATATCTGCAGAGATATCTCTTGTGAGTTTGTAGCGGACATTAAAGCGGGCAAGTGTGCTAATGGTTGAGCTTGAGTAATCCAACAGCGACCGATCTTCGAGTGGCAGGTATTTCCAATCGAGAAAGAATCCGTTGCCTGCAGTATCTGTAAAATTGTTACGATAGTTTTTTTCAAGAGGTAAAGGATTGCCATTTTCATCGGCAAGTCTTGCATAAGGATAAATAGCATTTTTGCCACCGGCGGGTGAAAGGGTGCCGATGATGTTGTTTGCCGACATGCCTATTGTAGTATTAATGCCAAGTTGCAATTCAAGGCGGGAAACTGGTTTGAAGTTGGTGACCGAATTGATGGTGATCCGACGGTCATTGCTGCCTACCTGTGACGATCTCGTATGATCATGACCAATGGTTAATGACCAGGCCAGTTGTTTGCTCCCGACAGTTAAACTGAGAAAGGATTGCTGCGACACACGTTGGCGGAGCAAATATTTCAACTGGTCATTCCTGATATCAAACCCTGAAAGAGCCGCGATTTGTTCATCAGCTTGCTGTGCAGTGAGCTGACCGCTATTTCGCCTGTATAATATTTCAACTACAGGAGAAAGTACATAGAGTGCCGGATTGCTTAGTTGGTTGTTATAATAGTTTTTTTCAAAAAGAAACCGTTCCGCTTCGATAAAGCCGGGAGCTGTAAGAAAAGAAGGGTCATCGAAAAGGCGGGGTTTGTTTTGAACCGTGATATTGTTATTAAAAGAAAACCGTAAAGGCTGGTTATATTGTCCCTGTTTTGTTGTGATCACTATCACTCCATTACCGGCTTTTGCACCCCATACAGAAGATGCCGCAGCATCCTTAAGCACAGTGATACTTTCAACATCATTGGGGTTGATGTTATTAAGATCCCCTTCATAAGGAAAATTGTCAACAACGATAAGCGGAGGTCCGGCCTGGAAAGAACTAATGCCCCGCATGTGAAGAGATGCATCACGGCTTGTGCGGGAAAAGAAAAGATTGCTGACAGCGCCATCGAGACGATTGATGATATCTGCACTAATGCGCCGGTTAAATAATGCACTGTCTATTTTTTCAAAAGAACCCGTAGCTCGCTCCTTGTTGAGTTCCTGGTAGCCGGTGGAAAGAATGACCTCTGAGAGAGCGGTGGATTTATGGAACAGTGTAATGGTCAGCGGAGTAAAAGCTTCCTTTGCCAGGCTCATGGTAACCGATTCATACCCTATAGCAGAAATGATGAGACTATCGAGTTGACTTGAACGGGAGTCATGAATCGTGATTTGTGAATAGTGAATAGCAAATTTGCCGTTGTTATCAGTTACGGCTGATTGTCTGGTTCGGTTGATCGTGATAGTGGCAGCGGGGATTGGGTCGCCATGTTCATTGATGACCTTTCCTTTTATTGTTGGTGGCTGGCACATGCTGAAGAAAGGAAGCAGCATAGCGAGCAAGCAGATCGTTAGTTTCATTGTTGCAGATTAGTCCTCCCCTAACTTCACTCCTGACATAACAGATAACTTGAAAAAGGGAAAGGAGTTGGTTGAAAAAATTTCGTGAGTCGTGAGTGGTCGGCGCTCAGTGGCTTATCAGAGCAGCAAGCGAATTAAATTGACCGGTTGGCGTATTCATTATACCGGGTTTTTTGGCTTTGCCGCAAAATGAGTAAGCAGTAGGTGAAGTTGTTTGTTGAAGAATCGAATTTTCATTGTTGACTATTTTAAAATCCTGTCTCTTTCGTCTTACATGGATGCAGATTGCTAAAGATCCTTATGCATCGCTTGTTCGGTGATTACGAGAACAGGTTTAAATTTTTGTTCCAGCCATGTGCGGAGCCGCAAGCGTTTGTCGAGATCGCGGCGGATGAATTGCAGGCATTCTTGCTCTGTAAATGCAAGCGGAAAACAAGCTTCGTAGCAATAAGTATTCTCACTGTTCCACTGCTGGCGAAAATGTTTTTGTTTATTGAAAATGAAGCGGGCTGAATCAGCAACCATCAATTGCAATTGCTTTTTTGGTAACCGAAGTGGTAATCGATAAGCCTTACAATACATATCTACCAGTGGGTAATTAATGATGCGGAGCCAACGGATTGCCTTACTACTATCTATTCCCTGCAATAAGCGTCGGGGGACTCCCGATTTATTAGGTAGCAATACTGAATAAAAAGCTGATGGATCTTGCGCAGGGGGCAGTAATGATATGCTATAATCATATTCGACCAAATCTTTTTTTAACGGAAGGGAAAGTTGCCGGCCCTCTACGAAGGTTTCTATATTGGTGGTGGTAATATATTCTGTGCCGGTAATCGCATTCACTCTGTTATTCCTGATCCAAACAATATGTGAAATGAATGCATGGGGGAAAAAGGATTTAAGTAAAGTATCTTCTGCTATTATCGGAAAGGGTAATGACCTGCGTTTTAGAAAAGCAGCAACTTTTTCTTTAGTATCGGGAGTAACAAGAAGTACTAAAAAACCATAGCGCTGTTGCAGTGAATCTATTTTGGATAGCGCATGCAGGCAGGAGATGCAGCCAATAGACATAAAGTTGAGGAGGATGGGAGTTTTGATGCTTCCGCTTTGTATATCAGAGGCTTGTCTGAAAATGGTTTCGCGTTGTCGGTTTCCTGTTTCGAATGACTGACTAAATTCTGCAAAAACCTGTTGTGGTATAGTATCCCCGGGTTGAAGCGCTTTGTGTTGTGCCAGTATAAAATACGGACATAGCATGACGAGCATGCATATCATTAGTTTCATCATAATGACGCTGATTCCCTGAAGCAGGGGAATGAAAAAATTATTTCGTGAATTGATGGTCAATGCTGAGTAATTCACTTAAAGATGAAGCGAACACAGCTGACCTATGCCGTTCTTTTACACCGGGTTCTTCGGTTTAAGCGCCCAGCGGGAATTTAGCAGGTGGAGTTCTTTGTTGAGGTACCGAACTTTCATAATTCTATGGTTTAGGACCGCTTAGAAAGTTCCGTAGGGTAAATGACTGACCTCCACTTAAGCCATTGGAGGCCATGTACGAACTTCCACTTGCCGTCGGTTTCTACAGCATTTTATACAGAAATACACAGACCAGCCAGTTTATCTAAAGCATTTCAGAAAATATTTATACATTTTTGTTCACTTTAAATAAATTTTTGTACCTTTTTTTACACATAGTTCTTGTTCTCTTTAACCCTCGGTGTCGAAAAGAAATTCCAGATCAAACCGGGGGCAGGTATTAGCCACTGCTGTTGAAGCAACGGGTCTTAAAAAAGAAAACGTTGCTAAAAAAGCAGGGTATAGCCGATCAGCCTATTATAAACATATCGAAAGCCCCGACCTCGACTATTCGATCCTTATCGCTTACGGCAAAGCCATTAATCATGATTTTACGGATGAGTTCCCCGATATGCCGAAATACCTGCTATCCGAACCGGATGAAATTTATGGAAGACCAAAAACCTTAGAAGAAGCGATAGCATTAATAATGCAATGGAAGAATAAATACCTGGAACTGGTGGACAAGTATAACCGCTTACTGGAAGAAAGGGAAAAATAACAGGCTGGATGAAACTTACTCCGCCCAGCTATAAACAGCTTCCAATATCTCCCGCTGGCGGGGATAGGGTTACCATATAAAAATTCTTCAGGTTGGAAGTGGAATTATGCCGAAGTTGATGTTTCTCACCAAGCGAAAAGTCGCGGACCCTGGCACAGCTTGTTCAGCGAAGAGAATAAATTTCGATGCTGTCTTTTTTCAACGCATATAAACGGGAAGAAGAAAAATTGAATGAACGGCTGCCGATCAGTTCCTGTGGCATGTTCCATTCATCATACTGAAAATTACTGATCTCGTAGCGATATAATATACCCGCTTTATCACCGAATATATATTTACCCGCTACTTTAAAATTTCTCCAGCCATTGATCAATATCTTATTTTTTAAGGTACCGTAATAATCAAAAACAAAAACAGCCTGTGCCGAATCATAGAGATAAACATATTTATCCTGGTCAAATAGTTTTTGAGGAACAGGGGCTTTATCAAATAGCAAACGAAAATCCGCTGTTTCCTGCAGCAACTTCCCCTCCTCATCAACCTTTTTTAGTTTATTCTCCAGCTCATCATATACCCATATCTTATTATCATAAGAAAGACCGATCGCCTTGGCTTGCAGGATGTTTTGTTTTCGCAGGTCAATAGTATTGACGGCGTTTAAAAAACGATCGAGCACCACGATACTGCCGAAATCTTTGTAGTATAATATTATCTTAAGCGGGTTGGATACATCTACCAGCGTGGCTTTACCAAATCGTTTTATATCATTAAAGACAGCTACTGAATCACCATTCGCATTCAGTTTTTTAAGCTGGTTGCGGCTATTGAGGACATAAATATTATCAAGATTATCAACGGCGAAATCAACAATATCGCCGCTGATCGTTTTAATAAGCGTAAAACTGGAATCCTTTTGCGCTGTTGCATAAACAGCACAAAAAAACAGCGATACTATAACCAGTAGTTTTTTCATTTGTTCCGGATGATCTTTTCCTCCTTTCCCTTATACGATCTCAGTTCAAGATTATTGCCGTCAAACACCGCATAGGTATAATAACGTATCCAATCACCGAGATTAATATAGCGACTGCCATCATTCAGACGATAATCAATCGCTAAATGTCTATGCCCAAACACAAAAAAATCAATATTTTTTTGCTGTAGTATTTCTTTACAATAGATGATCAGCCACTCTTTGTCTTCGCCCAGGAAAACTTCCTCTGAAGCGCCGGTCTGTGCCCTGCTTCTCCGGCTCATATAATTAGCCAGGCCCATTCCCATCACAGGAGGTAAAATACCAAAAAGCCATTTGCTCACAGGATTGCGGAAAACTTTCTTTAGTCTTTTATAGCCATGGTCGCCAGGCCCGAGCCCATCACCATGCCCTATCAAAAATTTCCTGCCGTTCCTTTCAAATTCTTTGGGTTCATAATAGACGGGGATATTCAATTCTTTTTGAAAATAATCCCGCATCCACATATCATGATTACCTACAAAAAAATGCATGGGAATGCCGGCATCAGAAAGTTCAGCCAGTTTTCCCAACAATCTTACATATCCTTTAGGCACCACCTGCCTGTATTCATACCAGAAGTCAAACATATCTCCCACGAGAAATATTTCCGCCGCATCTTTTTTTATTTCATCCAAAAAACTAACAACAGCTTTTTCTCTTTCGAGGCTGCTGGCATGGTCAGGTGCGCCGAGATGAAAATCGGAAAGGAAGTAGATCTTTTTCTCTGGGAATTTAAACATGTATATGTTATGATTTGTCTGCCTCCGGTCTCTCCCTGAAAAGTAATGAAATCACAGAATAAATAACGATGAATATGATCAGACTGTAATTCTCTTTTCTAAAAGCAACATAGAATAAATACAATAGTATAACTGTAGCAATTGTATTTAAAATGATCTTCCCATATCGTTCTAACCAGCCAACTAATTTTACCGGAAGGAAGGCCACAATTTTTTCAACCACCCATTTCACTGCCAAGAAAATAAGTGTAAGCCCGACAAGAACCCCAAGAATGATCAATACCATTTGCACAACGCTTCCAATACTATTGCCAATCTGTGTAAAATCAATTTTTAATATAACAATAAGGGTCAGCAGGGCGACTGCCCAAAAAAGAATGTTTCTTATATCATTCCCGATAAACTTCTTTATAAAACCCCTTCTTTGCATTTGCTTATTTCTTTTCCTGCAAATACTGAATTAAATCACCTGACTCTATTAAAGGTTTGTCACCCACATCACCATTAAACCAATAAATCCATGCCTCGGTTGTTGTGTTATTAGCATGCACTTCTGTGAGCTCTCTTTTATACAACTGCACTTCATCCGGCTCTACACTCACTCCTTCATAGTCATCCAACTGGCCAATGGCCCAGGAAAATTCTGCAGGGTTTTTAATAATGTACAGCTCACCGATGATATAAGAATCTTCATTAGCAGGGATGCCGGCGGGATAAATACCCATATCAAAAAGCTTACCCTTCACTTTTGCTTCAGCAGCAAAAGTGAAAAAGCGGCTGATATATTCATAGGCAGCACTGCGAAAACCGCTGCGCAACGAACCATACACGAAAAGCTGGTAAACACCGGGATTGGCCATGGATCAAAGATAAGATGATTGGGAAATTGCCAACCGGGAGATTGGTAAATAGCTTCAAATCTAATTATCTAGCGGATCGCCGGGAAATTTGGTTGATATACTATCTGTTGTGATAAAGACGGGATGATCTTTCCTGGCTATTACCTATTTCATTTTCTTGTCGATCACCGCACAAGCAGCATCAAATATTTCATCAACACTTCCTTCTCCTTTAACAGCGGAAAATTTCTTCGCCTTGCGATAATGATCCGCTACTGGAGTTGTTTCATTACTATAAACAGAAAAACGTTTCCTGATAACAGACTCATCGGTATCATCACTCCGCCCACTGGTTTTGCCACGGTTCAATAACCTTTTTACTAATTCGTCTTCACCTACTTCCAGTGCAAGCACCAGGGCTATTTCGGTTTTTTTAAGTTCCAGCAATTTATCCAGGGCCACGGCCTGCGCCACTGTTCTTGGAAAACCATCGAAAAGGAATCCGCCATTCTGATTCTTATCAAAATAAGAATCCACCATACCTATCACCACCTCATCAGGAACCAACTGGCCCTTGTCCATAAAGCTCTTGGCTTCAAGACCCAATGGGGTTTTTTGAGCCATTTCCTCTCTCAATAAATTTCCGGTAGAAAGATGAACAAGTCCATACTTTTCGACGAGTCTCTCCGACTGCGTGCCCTTTCCGCTGCCGGGGGGGCCAAACAGGATCAAATTAAACATAAGCTATTGCTGACCTTGGTGAAGTAACAAATATAATGTACAGGGAGTAATTAACCTTGGCCGGCCCGGGTTTTGCCCATATTAATGGGCCCTGGTCAATAAAATGTTAAGCTATACCTTCAGTCAATCGTTTGACAAACCGGCCCAACTTTGCCATCGTACATTTGTTATGATAAATAAGCACATGACAACCATCAAAGCGATATTAGCCATTGGGCTCCTTACTCTGCTGCAGCAATGCAGTTGGTCGCAAAACAAACCCGCTAACAATAATTCAGTAAAAATGGATAGCCTTAAAAAAAATAATCCCGTTTATTCCAATACCGATACTTCCAAAGTAGAAATGAGCGAAGAGGAATGGAAAAAACTATTGCCAGCCGATGTTTATTATATAGCCCGTCAAAAGGGAACCGAGCGACCCTGGACAAGCAAGTTTGAAGACTTTAAAGAAAAAGGCACTTATTACTGCGCCGCCTGTGGCAATGCGCTTTTTAAAAGCGATACCAAGTTTGAAAGCGGTTGCGGCTGGCCCAGCTTCTATGAGCCTATCAGTAAAACCAGTATTATCTACACCCCGGATAACACGCATGGCATGACAAGAACCGAAGTGCAATGCGGCCGTTGCAAGGCGCATTTAGGACATGTGTTTGAAGATGGCCCCCCGCCCACAGGTCTTCGTTATTGCATCAATGGTGTGGTACTTGATTTTACCAAAGCAAAAGAGGCAGAAAAGAAATTCAACGATAAAGAGAAGCAATAAAGCTTCTCTGACGTAGAATTGAGCATTGAGAATTGTTCGTTGAACATTGAGCATTTCAGTTGCCCCGATAAGAAAGTGTTCGATTTTCAATGCTCAATTCTCAATTTTCATTTAGTTGGCGGCGGTAAAGGCACTGAAGCATGATCCATGATATAAACCCATTTGCCATCTTTCTTTGCTTTTACATCGGTAAATCTTCCATTGATCTTAGTACCGGCGCTATCGGCCAATGTTATTGTCCAGTTTCCATGTCCAAGCACTACCTCACCTTCCACCCTGTTGCTTGCATCGTGTATTTCAAGTTTAGCTCCTTTCATACCTGCAAACATTTGGGCCATTCCTGCTTTTGATTGCTCATAATTAGCAGCATTCGGTGCATCAGGAGAATAAGAAACCATTTCAGCACTGTTCCAATAAGTGTCCATGAGGCCATTCAGATCCCCTTTGGAAAAAGCCTCTGCAAATTTTTTATCGAGCTCATCAGCAGCTTTAACCATAGCTTCAGGGCTTTCACCTGATCCCTTTTTTGATTCGCACCCAAGAAATGAGAAAACCATTGCCAGCAGCGGCAATAAGAGAAGATTCTTTTTCATAACAGTTGTTTTGATGGACAATAAATGTAAGCATTATTTATAATTTCTTACTTGCCGACCAGGGCCTCCCCTTTCATGTAAAAGCCCTTTTTTTATTTTTCAAACCAAACCCTTCTGAATATTTTTACTACCCCATAAAACAACAACCTATGCAAGTATTCCGGAAGATCGCATTAAGCGTTGCAGCAGTACTGGTAACGGTGATAGCTGCCTGGTCGCAGATAGACCCCTCTCAAATGATGCCGCTTGATCCCAAAGTGAGGATCGGCAAACTATCTAATGGTCTCACTTATTATATCCGTCATAACAGCCTGCCTGAAAAAAGAGTGGAGCTGCGTCTCGTGGTCAACACCGGATCAGTGATGGAAGATGATGATCAATTAGGGCTTGCCCACTTCATGGAGCACATGAATTTTAACGGCACTAAACGTTTTCCCAAAAACGAGCTGGTAAGCTACCTGCAAAGTATCGGTGTTCAGTTTGGCGCCGACCTGAATGCTTACACAGGTTTTGATGAAACAGTTTATATTCTTCCTGTTCCCACCGATAAACCGGGTTTAGTTGATAAAGGACTTCAGATACTGGAAGACTGGTCGCATAATGCAACACTGGATTCTATTGAAATAGAAAAAGAAAGGGGCGTAGTGATAGAAGAATGGCGATTGAGCCGCGGTGCCGATGAAAGAATGATGAAACAAACATTGCCGCTGCAATACAAAGGTTCAAAATATGCCAACCGCTTACCTATCGGCACGAAAGAATCATTGGAAAAATTTACGCCTGCCGCGTTAAGACGTTTTTATAAAGACTGGTACCGTCCCGATATGCAGGCTCTCGTTGTAGTGGGTGATATTGACGTAAATGAAATGGAGTTAAAGATCAAAGACATGTTTGGTGATATTCCGGCTGCAAGCGCTCCAAGAAAAAGAGAAGAGTTCCCGGTACCAGATCATAGCGAAGTGCTGACTGCTGTTGCAAAGGATAAAGAAAATGCATTTCCGGTTGTAGAAATATTATTTAAGAAAGATCCACAACCCGAAACAACTGTTGGTGATTATAGCCACTATATGAATCGTTTGTTGTTTACCGGCATGTTGAATAATCGTTTCCGTGAGCTGGCATTAAAACCCAACCCGCCTTTTATTGGCGCCGGTTCATACTATGGCAGCAGCTATGCAAGAACAAAAGATGCTTTCCAGCTTTTTGCCAACACCAGTGATACAGGCATTGGCAAATCGCTTTATGTGATGATGGAAGAAGCAAGAAGAGTTGTATTGCATGGCTTCACTCCGGCTGAACTGGAACTGCAGAAAAAACAAATTCAAAGCAGCTATGACAGGGCATTTAGTGAAAGAGAAAAGCAGGAGTCGTTTAAATATGTTGACGAGTATGTAAACAATTTTCTTGTTAAAGAACCTATTCCAGGTATTGAATGGGAATATGATTTTGTTAAACAGCATCTCGCAACGGTTAAGCTTGCCGATATCAATAAACTTGCCGGGGAGTGGGTGACCAAGAACAACCTGGTGGTAACCATGAATGCTCCTGAAAAAGATGGCGTGAAAATACCTTCAGCAGAAGAAGTAAAGAATATTCTTGCTGCGGTTGACGTGGCCACGATCGAGCCTTTAAAAGAAAAAGTATTGGCCACGGCATTAATGGATGCCAGTAAATTAAAAGCAGGCAAGATCGTTTCATCAACAGAAGATGAAGAAGTGGGCACCACGACATTAAAATTGTCTAACGGCGTAACCGTGATTTTGAAGCCAACCAATTTTAAAAATGATGAGATACTGGTAAGAGCTTTCAGCAAAGGCGGTCACTCCCTGGTAAAAGATGCGGATTATTATTCTGCCTTCAATGCAGCAGGCATTGTGCAGGCAAGTGGCGTGGGCGAGTTCTCTGTTATTGATCTTGGCAATATGCTCAAGGGAAGGAACACAAATGTGAACATGAGTATCACGCAAACTACTGAAGGGATGATGGGCAGTACAATGCCTAAGGAAGCCGAAACTTTATTACAGTTAATCCACTTATATTTTACAAAGCCGAGAAAAGATAAAGATGCTTTTACTTCTTACATAACAAAACAAAAGCAGCTGTATGCGAATCTTACTTCAAACCCGCAGATATATTACAGCGCCGAGTTTCAAAAGTTGATGACCAATAATCATCCGCGCGGTGGCAGCTTGCCGAAGCCCGAAGACTTTGATAAAATAAACCTTGACAGAGCCATCCAGATATACAAAGAACGGTTTGGCAATGCCGGCGATTTCACTTTCCTGTTTGTTGGCGCTATTGATGAAGCAACACTTAAACCATTGTTGGAAAAATATTTGGGTAGTCTTCCTGCAACTGGTCAAAAAGAAACCTTTAAGGACCTGGGCATTCGTCCTCCCGCAGGTAAAGTGGAAAAAGTTATCAATAAGGGTGAAGAGCCGCAAAGCCTTGTAAGTATTGTTTTCACAGCCCCCGTGGCTTATAATCCTAACGATGCGTATGCATTAAAAAGTTTGGGAGAAGCAGTGAGTATTAAACTTATCGAACAATTAAGAGAAGAAAAAGGAAGCGTGTATGGTGTGAGCGCTGTGGGTGGCATGCAAAAGATACCTTACTCCTATTCTAGTTTTTATATCAACTTTCCTTGTGCGCCTGAAAACACAGACACGTTAACTAAAGCTGCTATTGATGAGATCCGTAAAGTGATCAAAGTAGGTGTGAGTGCTGAAGATTTGGCTAAAGTAAAAGAACAGCAAAAAAGAAAACTGGAAGTTGACATGAAGCAGAACCAGTTTTGGATGAGCAGCCTGTATGATGCTTATTTCAATGGAAATAATCCAAAGTTGATCCTGCAAAAAGAAAAACAGATCACTGCGCTTACGGCGAAGATGATGCAGGATGCGGCAAAAAAATATATCAATCCTTCCCGTTACATCAGGGCGGTGCTGAAGCCTGAAACGACCAAAGACAAACCCCTGAAGCCATTTTAACCAGGTAAATTTTCCTGATTATACCAGGCCGCTTCCTAAGGAGCGGCTTTTATTTTTAAAAAACTAAAGCAAAAATTAAATTTGTACAAGGCTTGCCGGTGATAAGTTCTGGGTAATAAGGTATAGCGAGCTGTCCAAAAATCTTTTTTATGAAGTTCCTTAAAACACTTGGAATCCTGTTGCTGTTTGCCATAGGAGTGGCTATCATTCTTGTAATGGTATTGCCGGTAAAACAAAAAACAGAAAGAAGCATTATCATCAATGCAAACCCGGCAATTGTTTATGATTATCTTTCAAAGTTGGCCAACTTTAATAAATGGGCCATATGGAACCAAACCGATACATCGATCATTAACACGATAACTGGTACTGATGGCACATTAGGAGCCATCAACAACTGGAAAGGTGACCCTGCCTTATCCGGTGAAGGAAAGATACAGATCACTTCATTGGAAATAAACCAGGAGATAGAACATCATATCATTTTCACTTCACCTAAGGCAATGGAAGCCGATGCAGAATTTGACCTGCAGGAAATTAACGGGCAAACCAAAGTGATATGGAGCTTTGAATTAGCCACACCAAGACCATCCAACATCTTTAATCTTTTTAAGAGCATGGATCAAAAGATGAGCAATGATCTTGACAAAAGTTTGAGCAACTTAAAAGCGCTGCTTGAAAAAAACAACCCTGGAGCAGTTAAAAACAAAACTTACGAAGTGTTGCCCATGAATTTTCCGTCAACCAGTTTTGCTTTCCATCGTCAAATGGTAAAATGGAATGAAATACCTGGCTTTTTTGCACAACATATACCGCAACTCTATGATGCATCATTGGCCCTTAAGGTAACACCCGGTTCTCCATCCGGTTTATTTTATGTTTGGGATGAAGAAAACCAGCAAGCGGATATGGCAGCAGCCATACCGGTAGCTGAAGGAACTTTATTCAGTGATACTACCATACAGGTCATCTCTATACCCGGTTCAAAAGCTGTTTATATAGATCATTATGGCGCATATGATAAGTTTGCCGAAGCTTATAATAGTCTTGATAAATATCTCGCAGCAAATAATCTTAAAAAGAAATTTCCCCTGATCGAGCAATATATCACTGATCCAAAACTGGAATCTGATACCAGTAAATGGCTCACAAAAATCATTTGCCTCGTGGAATAACAGGTTGTTTTTTCAACTAATTATTTCTTGTTCCTTCCTGTTTTACAAACAACATGATAGGCTGAAACTTTAGCAATATTTTTCAGCCTTATCTTCCTGTAAATGAGTACAAAACTTTATTTCTCATTTTCTTATACTGCTTTGGCACCGTCTTTGAAAAATCAGGGTGGAACAAAATCATTTTTATGAAAAAGATGCTTATCTGTGGATTACTCTTTATTGCTGCAGCGAGTTTTAAAAATGCAGATGCCCAGGTGAGGGTAAACCTGAACGTTAACATCGGTTCTCAGCCGGCATGGGGACCAGCCGGATATGATTATGTTGAATATTATTATTTGCCGGACATCCAGGCGTACTATTATGTGCCACGTCACCAGTTTATTTATTTATCCGGCGGAAGATGGATATTCTCATCCTACCTGCCACCGGCCTACAGAAGCTATAACCTGTATTCAGGTTATAAAGTGGTAGTCAACCAACCCAGAGCTTATCAGTATTACAACACTCACAGGGTGAAGTATGCAGGCTATCGGGGCAACCGCGGACAGGTAGTGATAAGAAATAGTGATAACCCGAGATATTATGTGGTGAAAGGACATCCGAAGTACAAATCGCAGGGCCGTGGAAATGGAAGAGGTAAAGGAAATGGCCGCGGTCGTCACTAACAATATATTCGATGTATAAAAGCCGGAATTTGACGGGAAGACGGAAAGTCGGTAAGTATTGACTTACAATTGATCATTACTTTCCGACTTCCCGTCTTGCTGTCTTGCTGTCTTCCGGACTATATTAGCGGGTTTTGACAGCATTGCCATCTCCCCCAATACTTTTACTTTTGCGACAAAGGTTGGTAATGAAATTGTCGCATCTTTCCGAAACGCTTATTGGTTCTGAAATTGTAAAACTCGGTGGTGAGATCAGGGAAAAGATCCGCCAGGGCGAACGCATTTATAATTTTACCGTTGGAGATTTTGATCCTTCAATATTTCCCATCCCCAAAGAACTGGAAGATGCCATTGTTGAAGCCTACCGCAAACATTTCACCAACTATCCGGCAGCTGAAGGCAATCTTGATCTCCGGGAAGCTGTCATTTCTTTTATAAAAGATGAACAACGGCTTGATTACGGCATTAATGAAGTGCTGGTTGCTTCAGGTGGCCGCCCGCTTATCTATGCCTTGTTCAGGGCCATTTGTGATAAAGGCGATAAAGTAATTTACCCTGTGCCTTCCTGGAACAATAATCACTACACTCATTTTGTAGATGGTGAACATATTGTTGTAGAAGCAGGAGCAGAAAGTAATTTCATGCCTACTGCTGATTCGATTGCTCCACATGTAAAAGGAGCATCGATGATTGCTTTGTGCTCGCCTCAAAACCCCACCGGCACCACTTTTAAAAAAGAAGAGCTGGAAGCTATTTGCGACCTGGTCATAGCAGAAAATAAAAGAAGAGGTGATGGAGAAAAGAAACTCTATGTAATGTATGATCAAATGTATTGGCACCTTACTTATGGCGATATCAAACATTATGATCCTGTATCGTTGAGACCGGCGATGAGAGATTATACTATTTACATTGATGCTATCAGCAAAGTTTTTGCAGCAACCGGTGTTCGGGTAGGCTGGAGCATGGGTCCCGCTACTGTTATTTCAAAAATGAAAGCCATACTCACCCATGTTGGTGCATGGGCGCCAATGGCTGAACAAAAAGCAGTTGCTTACTATCTCAGCAAAAGAGATAGCATTAAAAAATACCTTACCGGTTTTAAAAAAGAAATAGAAGACAGGCTTCGTGGTATTTATGAAGGTTTCATGCAATTGAAAAGCGAAGGCTTATCCGTTGATGCCATCACTCCTGAAGCAGCGATATATCTTACCATTAAAGTTGACCTGGTGGGTAAAACAACAGCAGAAGGAAAACTATTACAAACACAAAGCGATGTTACTGCATACATGCTTAATGCTGCAGGATTAGCAGTGGTTCCATTTTATGCATTTGGCGCTGATAGAAGTTCTGCCTGGTATCGTTTAAGTGTGGGCACCTGCAAAAAAGAAGAGATCGGGGAAATGATTGATAAGCTGAGAACAGCGTTGATGAAACTTTCGTAATCTTCAAAAGCAACTTAATTCTTATTGACCAAAAACCGGAAGGGCTTTAATTCCGTAAAGCGGATAGCTTTCAGAATGCGTTGAGGTTTTGCCGTGATGCGATTGCGATCTACTAATTCATGAGCGAGGCAGAATTGCTCATTTGTTTCTGATATGCGTAATATTTCATTCAGGCACTCCACTTCTTGCTCAATAGCCTGTTCGCTCAGGTATTGATCTTTTACCACTACCAATATATCTCTTTTTGGGCCTGGCATCTTCTATGTCCTTTAAACCTTTAATAACCTGACATGCCTTTTGTGTTGGGACAGCCGCATCCTTTTCCTCCTTTGCCTGCGCCTGAATAATAATTCTTATTGCAGGCTGCGAGCAGCACCATCATCAAAAGACCGATCACTATTTTGCTTGTGTTTTTCATGTCCGTTTGCAGTTTCCAAATTAAAACTATTTTACAAACAAATTAGTATCCTGTTCACCCAAAACCGTCAAAAAAATTAACATGGATCAGGGCAGGGAGGAAAAATACCCGGAGACAGCCGGCGAACAGCAGCGTAAACACCGCATTTTGGTGGCTCCGCTGGATTGGGGGCTGGGCCATGCCACCCGTTGTATTCCGTTGGTATATGAGTTATTAGCTTCAGGATCTGAGGTTTGGATAGCTGCCGAAGGGGCGCAGCTTTCACTTTTAAAAGAAGAATTTCCGCAGCTCAATTTTATCCATTTGCAGGGCTACCGGGCAAAATATGCCAGAACCAAAACCGGATTGCTATGGCAAATGCTTATCCAGTCGCCAAAATTCATACAGGTTATAAAAAAAGAACATGCGTGGCTAAAACAAATGGTCAAAGAATATGCGTTTGATGCCGTGATCAGCGACAACCGGTATGGTTTGTATCATGCCGAAATCCCCTGCATTTTTATTACGCACCAATTGACGATCAAAAGTCCTTTGGGTAAATGGAGCGAAAAATTCCTTCGACAAAGAAATTACAGGTATATCAATCATTTCACCGAATGCTGGGTGCCCGATGCAAAAAAAAATAGTTTGGCAGGTGAATTATCGCATCCCCAAAAATTGCCCCGGTTACCAGTCAAATACATTGGCGCATTGAGTCGCTTTGAAAAAAAGACAAGGGAAGAAAAGAAAAACCACCTGCTAATTATTCTCTCCGGTCCCGAGCCTCAACGAACGATACTCGAAAATAAAATGGTGAGGCAGATCACTGATCATCCCGGAACAGCAACCATCGTGAGAGGATTACCGGGTCATCAATCATTGATCCCTTCAACTAACATGATACACTTCTATAATCATTTGCCGGCAGCAGCATTGAATGAAGAAATGCAAAAGGCAGCGTACATCATTAGCCGGAGTGGCTACAGCACGGTAATGGATATTGCTGCCTTACAAAAGAAAAGTATCCTGATCCCTACCCCTGGGCAAACCGAACAGGAATACCTCGCTACTTATTTATCAGGAAAGAAATTTGCTTTCTGTGTTGGCCAGGATGCTTTTTCGCTGGCTAATTCTCTTCAAAAAGCTAATGAATTTCCTTATGATCTTCCTGCAATTCCAGCTTCATCGCATGTAAAAGAAGTGGTGCAACAATTCATAGCTACGCTTAAATAGCTGTTCTCTTATACCTTTGCCAAAATCTTTTTTTTGAGGACTACCAGCAAAGCGCATATCGCTGTTTTATTTACCAATATATTTTTTGCCAGCAATTTCAGCCTGGTAAAACATATTTCTCCTTCGGTGGTCGGTCCCTATGGATTGAATTTAATAAGAGTAGGTGTCAGCTTTCTCCTGTTTTGGTTATTATGGCTAACAGGAAAAAGTATCCGTCCCGATGAAACAGTTAGCGCCCGTATCAAAAAAGAACATTGGTGGCGGTTTATTCTCTGTGGTTTTACCGGTGTAGCGATCAATCAAATGCTTTTCATCAAGGGATTGACAATGACCTCAACCATTCATGCGGCATTACTAATGCTCTGCACTCCCTTACTGATCACCTTGCTCGCTTTCTGGATGCTAAAAGAAAAAATGACGATCGCCAAACTGCTCGGCCTGACCTTAGGTATCTGTGGCGCTGTTTTGCTTATTAGTTCCAAAGAAAAAACAGGCACTGCTTCATTAACAGGTGATCTGCTCATTATTCTCAACGCCATTTCTTACACGATATATTTCATTCTTGTGAAACCACTGATGGTTGTTTATTCACCGCTGCATGTGATAAGATGGGTCTTCACGTTCGGGTTAATAATGATCATTCCTTTTTGCTGGACCCAATACTGGGCCATTGATTGGACCGCATTTGATTGGTCACATATAGCCGCGCTTGGCTTTATTGTTATTTGCGGAACTTTCTTAGCTTATTCCTTTAATATATATGCCATCAGGCACCTGGGAGCCGGCACGACCGGCGCTTACATTTACACCCAACCGGTTTTTGCTACGGTCATTGCTACCATATTTTTAAAAGAACAGTTCTCATTGGCGAAAATGATCGCGGGCCTGTTGATCTTTATTGGTGTGTTTTTAGTTAGCAGGAAAAAATAGGAACAGGAAAGAATAACCATTACCCTGCTTTGGGATAATCAAAAAACCAAAACTCCTTGCTTGAATGCCTGAAGTCGCTCCATTTTTTGCAATCAATAGTTACAGCAAAAATGCCACAGGTGGGAATATTATCAATCCTCGCGTCAGTAAGCATATTGGCAAAATCAGTGATGCCGGGATTATGAGAAAAAACAGCAATGCTCTCAAACTTATCATCAGCCTTGCTCACTACATCAAAGAATGTTTGCTCCGCAGCAAGATATAATTCGTTAACGAGGATGATATCCTCTTTCTCCCGTTTGAATTCCTTTGCAAAAACAGTCGCTGTTCTTTTTGCTCTTTTAGCGGGACTGGAAATAAATGCATCGATCTTTATCTTCTTATCCAGTAAACGATGCGCCATCACGGGTGCATCTCTTTTACCTCTTTCATTTAACGGGCGGTCAAAATCACTTAACGAGGGATCATCCCAGTCACTTTTGGCGTGGCGAACAAGCAAAAGAGTTTTCATACAGAAATTTTTCAATGCGAAAGCAATCCAAATATACGCAGGAGTTGGTGGAAATGTTCAATGCTCAATTTTCAACTCTCAATGAACATTGAATATTGAAAATTGGGTATTGAATATTTTTTTAATACCCTCTTACATTCTTTCCTTCCATATAATTCATGAAAGCTTTGTTCACCACCCTGTTGCCACCGTCTGTTGGATAGTTGCCTGTGAAATACCAATCTCCTAAGTTATTGGGACAGGCTTTGTGAAGATCTTCGATACTCTGGAAAATAACATCAACAGGTATATCAAGACCTGCAGGTGTTATCAATTGAGCGATCTTGGCAGATATTTCTTCAGCAGTAAATTGTTTATAGAGCTGTTTCACTACGTTTTCTGTATGCAGTTGGTTACTACTCTCCAGTTCTTTGCATCTTTCAAGCAGGTCTTTCAGGCAATCCATCTTGCCTCTTTCTTTCATCAACTCGACAGCCGCATTGAAAGCAATAAAGTCACCCATCTTGCTCATATCAATTCCATAGCAATCGGGATAACGTATTTGTGGTGATGAAGAAACGATCACAATGCGCTTTGGTTTCAACCGGGCAAGCATGCGGATAATGCTTTCTTTCAGCGTTGTTCCTCTTACAATCGAATCATCAATAACAACTACAGTATCCTGTCCGGCTCTCACTGTGCCATAGGTAATATCATAAACGTGTTGCACCATTTCATTACGGCTGGCATCTTCCGTAATAAAGGTTCGCATTTTCACATCTTTGATAGCGATCTTTTCAATGCGAATGCGCCGGTTCACCATTTCTTCCAGCTTCTCCGCGTCATAATCTTTACCCCAGCTCAATATCCTTTCCACTTTCACTTTGTTCAGATACACTTCCATGCCCTTGAGCATGCCATAGAAAGCTGTTTCGGCCGTATTGGGTATAAAAGAGAAAATAGTATTCTTCAGATCGTTATCAATAGCATTGAGCACCGGCTCGCTTAAGTTATAACCTAATGCTTTTCTTTCTTTATAGATCTTTTCGTCACTGCCTCTTGAAAAATAGATCCTTTCAAAACTGCAGGCCTTTCTTTCCTTTGGTTCAAGCACCTGTTCAACCTCTATCTCGCCTTTTTCATTTACAATAAGAGCTTGTCCAGGCATCAGTTCCTTTACTTCATTCTCACCCACATTGAATGTGGTTCGTATTGCTGCTCTTTCAGAAGCCGCTACCACCACTTCATCATTGATATAATAATAAGAAGGGCGAATGCCATGCGCATCCCTGAAAACAAATCCTATTCCATTGCCGGTCATTCCCGCTACATGAAAGCCGCCATCAAAAAGCGGTAAAGCTTTTCTCAGCACTTTTTTGATATCCATTTTATCCGGCGATTCCTCATCTTCTTTACAAAGAAAAGTGTGCATCAGCTCTATCATAGCTGCGAGATCGCTAAAGCGTAATGTGGGATGCGGCTCTTTACCTACCAATGCAAACAACTCATCAGAGTTCACCAGGTTAAAATTTCCAGCGAGTGTGAGGTTGCGGGTTGGGATTGTATCGCGATTAATAAAGGGATGACAATATTCTAATTTATTTTTTCCCTGGGTGCCATAGCGAAGATGCCCCAATAACAGTTCACCCAAAAATTTTACATGCCCCTTCATCAATCCCGGGTGGTTGCGGATATTGGGATGATATTCTTCCAGTTCACTTACCTCTTTCCCTATTTGCTGAAAAATATCTGCGATGGCTTGAGGCGCATTGCTGCGCATTCTTTGCATAAATGGATAGCCGGGCTCAACATCCAGTTTAACAGCGGCGATACCGGCGCCATCCTGGCCACGGTTGTGCTGCTTCTCCATCAGTAAATATAGCTTGTTGAGACCCCACAGCACGGTGCCGTACTGCTGATGATAGTAAGAAAACGGTTTTCTTAACCGGATGAATGCCAGACCGCATTCGTGTTTTATCGGGTCACTCATGAACCTTATTGCCGTGTTTGAGAAAGCGCAAAGTTAGGCGTTTACGATCACACAATTGGTATTGAAAAACAGGCAGTGGGCCATTTTGAAATTCTCCCGCAGATTTGCGCAGATTTTTCCGCGGATTATCGCAGATTACTATCGCTTGTTCTCAGCGTATATCTGCGGGAAAACATAAATGATTATTCAAACTGTACCACTACCAAAAAACAGTCAGTGTATTACTTTGAAATGTTTTCCCACAAAGCCACCAGGATCACTAAGAGGAGCCGCCAATAACTTTGTGTTCTTTGTGCCTTAGTGGGAACCGATGCACTACCAAAAGCCATCATTTGCCGTTGTCGCTATTAAAACAAAAAAGCCGCTGCAAGGTTCGCAACGGCTTTTTTACAAGTATTTTTCAATTAAAATCCTTTGGAATCTGTCGCGTTATATTTCTGCAACAAGGGGCAATCGGCCGCTGTAAGATTATCAACCATGATATAATAGGTCGGGATCTTTGCCTTCATCCATTTGTCCACCTCTTTAGATTTTTTCTCTTCCAGTGCAAACTGTGATATTTTACTGTAATCATCCTGTAAGTTCATGCGGTGAGGCTCGGAACGGGATTTCAGGTAAATGATGCGAACACCTTTTTTACCACCCTGCTGTTCTGTGAAAGCAACAGGTTGTGAAATATCGCCGACTTTCATATTGGTAAGCGTGGCTACCATGTCCTTATCCAACTGATCAATCGTTACATAAGTAGAACCATCCTGCCCAACAATACATGGACCCAGGAATTTGGCTGACTCATCTTCACTATATTTTGAACCCGCTTCATTGAATTTAAGCGTGCCGGCAACAATTTTTGAACGAACCGTATCCAATTTGGTAGAAGCTTGTTTTATTTCCAGGTCAGTTACAGGAGGAACCCGCAGGATATGACGAACGATAGCTACATCACCATTTCGCTGTTCCAGCATAATGATATGAAATCCGAATTTCGATTTTACAGGAGCTGATATTTCACCTTCTTTAAGCCTGAATGCCGTAGAAAGAAACACGGGGTCCCATGTTTTCTCATTCCTGTTAAGCTCATACAGGCCGCCTCTTTCTTTACTACCCGGATCTTCCGACACTTTTGAAGCGAGTTGAGCAAAGCTTGTCAGTTTGTTTTCCACCTGTCTTTTATAATTGTTCATCTCGCTGATGATATACTCTTCAAGATCTCTTGAAGCTTTTGGATAAACAACTATCTGGCATATTTCCAGCTCCGACTCATAAAAGGGTAAGCTGTCCTTCGGTATCTTTTCAAAAAATGCTTTTACTTCTGTAGGGGTGATGCGCACATTCTCCACGATCTTTCTTTGCATCGCTTCAGCAAGCATTTGTTCTTTTACTGATTCTCTCGCAT
>DASVNY010000007.1:0-2466 GCA_036383615.1 Chitinophagaceae bacterium | reverse complement strand
GATTCAACTATTCTAAACGATAAGGAATTACCCTTATTGTTTAAATAAGGGTAAAGGGGGGTTTATTTGATAATTGTCAAAGTTCTGCCCAGGTATGATCGGCCATTAGCCGGACGGCTCCTACAAAGCGTTTGAACGGGCCGGAAGGACCCCATTCTTTGGGAGAAACAAGTGAAAGCAGGTGATCGCCATTCTCTTTCTCATATAAATAATAGGTCTGGCCAATATTGGGTTTGAAGGAAAGTCTTGCGTTGTAGATCTTCAGTGAAAGCTCTTTTCTTTTTTGTATCTCCTGTGCCTGCAATGCCAGCAATTCAATTTGTTTTCTTATCTGCTGCAACTGCATATTGGTTTGTTCTTCCATTGCAGTTAGTGCTTTATGCTTGATCAGCCCTTCTTCATTATGACGGATCACTGCACCTGAAACGGAAGCAGAGTAGGGAAGCACACTGAGCTGTTTATGATATATCTCAGCATTAGTGTAAGCAGTATTGTCAGGCTTAAACCCCTGTTGTGTCACTTTCAAATATCCGTTGGGCATGATCTCATGCACAATATGCAAAACCACCTGCCCGCTTTTATAAAAATGTATCTCGAAGCTGATGCTGTCAATAAAGTGGGCCTGTGCGTGATCGGCCAGTTCATGATTGTCAAATTCATTCAACCCGCCATCGGCGATCAATTTATATTGTGAAGCAAAAGCATGATCCTCCAGCGACACCCAGTTATGTGAAATAACAAGTTCCTTTTTATTGTCAACAGCTTCTACTTTATATATACCACTTTTTGGCCTTTCACCCAATTCATAACTTCCTTTTTCCGGGAACAACTGCCAGCTAGCTAAAAAATTATATGCCTGTACCATTTGATCATGCCCGTTTAGAGGCTTGCAAAGGTTTTATTTTCCCCGCAAATAAAAAAGTACCTTATCCGGTTATAGGTTAATATTCTTTAACGCATTGAAGAAAGAGCAGTGGGACATTTTGAAATTCTCCCGCAGATTTGCGCAGATTTTTCCGCGGATTATCGCAGATTACTTAAGTATCGCTTGTTCTCAGCGTATATCCGAAGAAAGACCTTTGCTGGTTTTTTCTTAGTTTTCCTGTATGAAAACAAAAGCCGTTCTCCTTATCCTTTGTTTGTTTTTATATTCTACTATAAATGCACAGCAACCCGCTTCAGCAGAAACCATATTGAAGGAAGCCTATAAACAGGCTGCTACGCAAAAAAAGAATGTGTTTGTATTGTTTCATGCTTCCTGGTGTGGCTGGTGTCATAAGATGGATACAGCCATGAATGACCCAAAAGTCAAAAAACTCTTTACTGACAATTATGTGATAGAACATCTCGTGGTCTATGAAAGCAAGAGTAAAAAGCAATTGGAGAATCCCGGAGCCGAGGACCTGCTCAAGAAGCATTATGGCAACGACAAAGGCATTCCTTACTGGCTGGTATTTGATGCCAAAGGAAATTTGCTGGCTGATTCCAAGGAGCGGGCAGAAAACGGTGGTCCCGAAACCGGTGACAATGTGGGATGCCCTGCCAGTGAAAAGGAAGTTGCTTATTTTATCAATGTGTTGAAAAAAACGTCTTCTTTAAAGGAGGAACAGCTTTCGATTATAGCAAAAAGATTCAGGGAGAATGAACATTAAAATTGCTCTCTCCTGTTAGCCTATCATTTTCTTCTGATTATTTAAGCGTGCAATTCTTCTTCGATCAGCTCATGCAGTCTTTCTTCCTGCTCAAGCACCCATACAGGCAGGGGTTGATTGACAAAATGCCAGCTATTATTGTCTTTTTTCATGCGGAAAAGGATGCGTTCGCCCCTGTCATCGCAAACATTGACAGAAAATGACTCTCCCTCGGCATTATTGACTCTTCTGAAATTGAACTCCCGCAGACGGCCGTGAGCCTTAACTAACCGGGTAAATTGAATTGCTTTCACAAACCTGAACTCCATAACTAAGATGATTGAGGTTTTATAGCAGCAATTTTTGTGCTAATGAAAAGGCGCTACTCAATAAAAGTTGTTAACAAAATTGATTGGGGTAAAAGGCTTGTGAAAAGTGATTTGTTACAGAAATCAGTCCCTGCTTTTAAAACCCACGGGTATTTTAAGCGCTTCGTAGTCATACATATTGATATAAATCGAAACAGTATCTCCTTTTCCTTCCCATGTAACCCTGTAATGATCAAGCAGCCCATTGCCGAACATCCCGTTTTTTGACTTAAACATACAGCAGCTTCCACTACGATAATAGGTTACCGTTTCCCCGTTTGGACCGGTCAGTGCATTTAGAAATCTCCGCTCATTCACAGGCCCCAGGGATTGTTTAACACCTCCGACTTTTATGGGATTTTTTTCAGTGTAGCCATAGCTCGCATCTGTCGTGGCTTCTGTTAGCTTAAATGTGTCGTTATCGAGAAGCTGGGGTCTTGACGTAGAACAGGAGTAAAGCATTATCC
>DASVNY010000006.1:0-2262 GCA_036383615.1 Chitinophagaceae bacterium | reverse complement strand
ATGGCCTGTGTAATGAACATTGAAAATTGAACATTGAGCATTGAAAATTTACTAATGAAAACAAGAACATTAAAAAAAGACAAGGTCAATATCATCACCCTCGGGTGCAGCAAGAATATGGTGGACAGTGAAGTGCTGAGCGGCCAGTTGCTCGCCAATGATATTGACGTGGTGCATGAGAATAAAAATCGGATCACAATATCGTGGTGGTGAATACCTGCGGCTTTATTGATAAAGCAAAAGAAGAAAGTATCAATACCATCCTTGACCAGGTGGAACTAAAACGCCGGGGTAAGCTGGATAAAGTTTACGTAACGGGATGCCTGAGTGAGCGCTACAAGAATAATCTTGAAGCTGAGATACCCGAAGTGGATGCTTTTTTTGGTACAATGGAACTGCCCCTGATCCTGAAACAATTTGAAGCCGATTATAAAACGGAATTATTAGGCGAACGTTTGCTGGCAACTCCGCAGCATTATGCCTATATGAAAATATCGGAAGGTTGTAATCGGACCTGTGCTTTCTGTGCCATTCCATTAATGAGAGGTCAGCATATCAGTAAGCCTATCGAAGAACTGGTGAAAGAAGCTGAAGGATTAGTGAAGAAAGGTGTGAAAGAAGTGATGCTGATCGCACAGGAATTGACCTATTATGGTCTCGATATTTACAAGAAAAGAATGTTGCCTGATCTTTTACGTCGCTTGTCGGATGTAAAGGGTTTGGAATGGATAAGATTGCATTATGCCTATCCTTCCAAATTCCCGCTGGAGATACTTGATGCGATGAAAGAAAGAGAAAATATCTGCAACTATCTCGATATGCCTTTGCAGCATGCAGCCAATAATATGCTGAAAGCAATGAAGCGCCAGATCACCAGGGAAGAAATGGAAGAATTAACTATTGCTATAAGAGAGAAAGTACCGGGCATCTGTTTACGAACAACATTGATCGCGGGTTTTCCCGGCGAAACAGAAGATGATGTAGAAGAACTAAAAGGCTTCCTGCAGCGCCAGCGTTTTGATCGTGTGGGCATCTTTACCTACTCACATGAAGAAGGCACTTCTGCTCATGACCTCGTTGATGATGTGCCTGCTGAAGAAAAAGAAAGAAGAGCACAGGAGATCATGGAAGTGCAGCAGGAAATATCTTTTGAGAAGAACCAGGAAAAGGTCGGGCAGACATTCAAAGTACTCATCGATAAAAAAGAAGCCGGGCGTTATTTGGGTCGTACTGAATTTGATAGCGTGGAAGTGGACAATGAAGTGGTGATACACTCATCCAAAAAACTTTCCATCGGGGAGTTTTACAATGTGAAGATCACGAAAGCATACGATTACGACATTGAAGGAGAAGTTGTGCGAGAAATTTAAAATGTAAAATATTAAATGTAAACTGAGTTTACATTTTTCATTTAATATTATCCCGTTGTTGCTGTTATTTACTCAGGATCTTGAGCTTTAGCAGCTTTAGTAGCTTCACCAACAACATCCAAACAGGGGCTATTCTGTGATCGTTTTTTCAATATTCCTGTCTGGTATCAGCCACATTACAGCGACCATCACAATACATGCACCCGCAATAAGTGTATTTAGATACGCCAGCGGGATCGCCAACGTATAAAATAAACAGGAAATCGCTCCTTTCCTCGATTGTTTATTTAAAACAACCAGTAACGCTTCATTGCCCGGGTTGCATTTTTTCATAACCAGTAATAATATATAATAAGCAACGCCGCAAAGATTGGCCAGCAATGCGTATGCAGCAATAGTATTTGCTGAGAAACTATTCTCCCCCATCCATGCAGTAACGAATGGGATCAGTGACAACCAGAAAAGCAAATGCAGGTTAGCCCAGAGTATTCTTCCTTTTACTTCTTTTATCGTATGAATGAGATGATGATGATTGCCCCAGTAAATACCTAACATTAAAAAACTGAGCAGGTAGCTGACTAATACCGGCCAAAGTTCAAATATGGAATGCCAGCTACTGTCGTGGGGCGCTCTTATTTCGATAACCATGATGGTGATAATGATCGCGATCACCCCATCGCTAAATGCTTCCAGCCTGGTTTTAGTCATTCTGCAATATAAAATTAATCTTGTGGAAAGTGATAGTGTATCATCCGACAGATATCGGATTTTAGATTTAGACAGTATTTGGCCCAGTGCTGGGCCCTCCCAACGCCCCAATGTCGTTTAGTTAAGCCGTTAAACGGAAAAAACCATTGAGAATGAACCTAAATAAGGTTCTTTGCAATTGACT
>DASVNY010000005.1:0-2348 GCA_036383615.1 Chitinophagaceae bacterium | reverse complement strand
ACGCAGGAACCGATCTTGTTTAATGATACTATCGCCAATAATATCAAGCTGGGAAAAGAAGAAGCAACAAATGATGAGATCATTGCTGCCGCCAAAGTAGCCAATGCGCATGAATTCATCTTACGCAAAGAAAAGGGCTATGATACTAATATTGGTGACAGGGGCAGTAAATTGAGTGGTGGTGAACGCCAGCGATTGACCATTGCCCGGGCCGTGGTAAAAAATCCGCCTATCCTTATTTTGGATGAAGCCACTTCTTCTCTCGATACAGAAAGCGAAAGGCTGGTACAGGATGCTATCAACAATATGATGCAGAACAGGACCAGCATTGTTATTGCCCACCGGCTTTCAACGATCCGTCATGCCGATGAGATCATTGTATTGCAAAAGGGAAAGATCGTTGAAAGAGGCAATCATGAGCAATTGCTTGCCCAGAACGGTTTCTATAAAAAACTGGTAGAGATGCAGGAAGTAAAATAATTACTTCCTTGGCAATGCATACAAATTGAAATGCTTTCTCTTTGTCATGTCGGCTTTTGACAATGGCGCCGTTTCGGTTCCTGCTTTAAAATCTTCAAAATAAAAAAGATCATAGTTCTTGCTGGCAAGACTATCGAAGAGATCTTCTCTTTCCGCAGGGGTTAATTTGAAAAAGCATTCGGCTATCACAACCGGTCTGTATTTTTCCAATATGGGGTGAACCGATTTGATCACTTCCTTATCATATCCTTCCACATCTACTTTTATCAGTGATATTTTGGATAACCAACCGGGATAATGCTGGTCCAGGTGTTTTTCGAGATTTATTCCTTTAATGGTAGTAGAAAGTTTATGTGAGCCATGATATGCGGATGGCTGATCGGTAATGCCACCATTTGCAAAGGATGCTTCAGATGAAGCATAATAGAATTCTCCTTCTTTATCTGTGACTGCATAGGGCAGTACTACAATATTCGTTTTGTCCTTGTTCAATCCCGCATTTGCTTCCAATATTTTAAACACATAAGGATTGGGGTCAAACCCTATGACCAGGCCTTCTTTTCCTGCGGCGAGCGACATCAATACGGTGGTATCACCCGTGTTGCCGCCTACATCAATGGCAAGACTTCCTTTCGGAATGAACTGTTTGAAGAAATCAACGTCTGCCTGTGTGATTATAAAAGCGGGAACTAATGGGTTTTTCCAGTTAGCGAATTGAACCTTGCCATCGGTTGAAAGGTCGAATGACTGAATTTCATAATCATATTCCTGGAACACTTTTCTTGCTTTCTTCCGGGCCAGCTTTCGCTTTATGTAATCTAATAGCATATTAAAATTTGTGCTAAGATAAGGCTGTAAAGCTTATTGACCGTGAGCAGTTATATATTCACAAATAGCGTCTATTTCCGCATTTGTTATGTCGGGGAATGCGAGCATCATTGTACCTCAATACTCCTCTCTTAGTTTTCTCGTGTAGGGGTCCTTCTTCATAAAAGTAGCAGGGTTCTTTATCCACTCATAAACGTTTTGCCTGTCTGCCCATCGTCCTCTATCCTCAAAACCTGATAATGCCGGGCCAGTAGTATGCTTAAATAAATTATGACACGAAGCACATTTACTCATGAACAATGTTTTTCCTTTTGAAGCATTCTCGGAAAGAGATACATTTTTTGTTTGATCAACTGTACCGCACCAGGCTTCTTCCTGTTTGGAAGCAATTAATGAAGAAGGAAGAGTTCGGAAAAACAGAATTGTTCCGCCTGCAACGAGGAGTAGTAATGTTGCGTGAACGATATAGTTGACCTGCCCATTCACGGCACAAAGTTATTGTACAAAAGATCAGCAAATAAAAATTTCTCGCAACGGCGCAGCGCCGCAAAGAATAGCATTCAATCGTCGCGTCTTTGCGTCGTCGCGAGAAAACAAAAAATCCTGCACAACGCAGGATCTCAAAATATTTAGAAGGGATCTTAATTTCTCAGCACCTCTCTCGAGATCACCAGCTTTTGTATCTCGCTGGTTCCCTCACCTATCGTACAAAGTTTGGCGTCCCTGTAATGTTTCTCTACCGGGAAATCTTTGGTATAACCATACCCGCCAAATACCTGCACAGCATCATTGGCCACTTTCACGGCCACTTCACTCGCATAATATTTTGCCATTGCGGCTTCTTTGGTCATTGGTTGTTTTCTTTCTTTCAGGTCGCAAGCCTGCAGGGTCAGTAATTCTGCAGCTGCAATTTCAGTAGCCATATCCGCCAGCTTGAATGATATTCCCTGGAAATTAGAAATAGGCTGATCAAACTGGTATCGCTCCTGCGAATATTGCAGCGCCGCTTCATATGCGCCTTTTGCAATACCCAATGAAAG
>DASVNY010000004.1:0-2293 GCA_036383615.1 Chitinophagaceae bacterium | reverse complement strand
TCGGGCCAAACGAAATGTTTTTTTCATTATAGGCCATGTTCACAATATCAGGAACAGGTGTTTTTGCCAATTCAGCCAATGATTTAACCGCAGCCAGCTTCATGGCTTCATTGATATGTTTGGCTCTTACATCTAAAGCACCGCGGAATATATAAGGAAAGCCAAGTACATTATTGACCTGGTTGGGATAATCACTGCGGCCCGTTGCCATGATCACATCTTTTCTTGCCGCCGTTGCATCTTCCCAGCTAATTTCAGGATCGGGGTTGGCCATAGCAAAAACGATCGGGTGCTTTGCCATGCTTTTTACCATATCCGCATTCACCACATTGCCGGCACTAAGACCAATGAATACATCCGAATCTTTCATGGCTTGGGCCAATGTCATTTCGTTTTTTGCATTGGCAAATTTTTGTTTGAACTCTTCAAGGTCCTTTCTTTCTTTATGTAAAACGCCTTTCCTGTCAAACACTAAAAAGTTCTCATGCTTTGCGCCCAATGCTTCATAAAGCATGATGCAGGCCATAGCTGCTGCGCCGGCGCCGTTCACGACAAACTTTACCTTGTCAATTTTCTTTTTTTGAATTTCCAATGCATTCAGCAATGCTGCAGCGCTGATGATAGCCGTTCCATGCTGGTCATCATGCATCACCGGAATATTCAATTGTTTCTTTAATTCCTGCTCGATATAAAAGCATTCAGGCGCTTTGATGTCTTCGAGGTTGATGCCACCGAATGTTGGCTCCAGCGCTTTTACGATCTGTACAAACTTCACCGGGTCTTTTTCATTGATCTCTATATCGAACACGTCTATGTCGGCAAATATTTTGAACAATACACCCTTTCCTTCCATCACGGGTTTGCCGGCTTCAGGCCCAATATCGCCCAGGCCAAGCACAGCTGTTCCATTACTTATTACGGCAACAAGATTTCCTTTTGCTGTGTATTTATAAACGTTCTCAACATTTTCAGCTATCTCTTTGCAGGGTTCTGCAACGCCAGGTGAGTAGGCAAGTGATAGGTCTCTTTGTGTTTTGGCTTCTTTAGTGGGAATTACTTCGATCTTTCCGGGTCTTCCTTTGGCATGATATTCCAGAGCCTGTTGTTTACGCAAGTCGTTTTGCATATCAGTAGTTTATTGTTCATCGCACCGCACATTCCTTTCAATGGGGATGCAATGTACAAAAATATAATCCGAAAGGGATTTTAGACTCAATTAGGGTGCACCAATACAACATTTTAAAAGAACCTGATATTTAAAGACGGGTTACTTTCACTTCGGCTCTTGCATTTTTCGGAAGCGGATTTTCAACTGTGCCAGGATAGGGAAGAAGGTTGATAAACTCAATTTTATAACCCGCAACAATGGTGTCTTTGGAGAATTGTGTTGGAACGGCTCTTGTAGCGAGTGTTAATGAATATGCTTCATTGTTTTTATGAAAAGAGAATTTGGCAACCGCGGTCCCTTCCCATACACAAACAACATTGGCAGGACATCTTGAATCGGAAACCACGCTGTCAAAACACAAACGGGTGGTTTCACCATTATAAACATACCTGCCGCATTCTTTCAATCGTAAGGAAGAAGGATTGTTTTCTTTGATTTTGCTGCAATAGGGAAGCGCCACCACTAAAAATATAATACCTGCCAGTTTCATAACCTTTTTTTATAACTGACAAGTATTGTGCCGTTAGCGTTGCACTGTTGTGATCAGCTACGAGCGGTGAGCTGTCGGCCTCAAGGTTGAGGCAGTTGCGGAGTCAGACCCTGCAAATTAGAAATGAAATTTCTAATTTGCAGGGGTTATTTTTCGAGGTTTTTTACACTGCTCCCCAACCAGGCCATCATGCCCATGCCGATCTCGATAGCGTTTTCATCAATATTAAAAGTAGGAGTGTGCACGCCGGAAGTAATTCCCTTTGCTTCGTTCATTACGCCAATACGGAAAAAACAACCGGGTACCTGTTGGGTGTAGTAGCCAAAATCTTCGGCACCCATTCTTTTTTCAGTTTCTTCCACATTCTGGCTGCCTATAAATTCAATAGCTTTTTGTTTTGCTATTTCATGTAGCTGCTCATTATTATAAACAGAAGGGTAGCCAACATCAATAAGCAGGTCAACTTCGCCGCCCATGCTATGCACCAGGTCGGTTGTCATTCTTTTGATCAACTCATGTGCTTTGAACCGCCATTCCTCATCCATGGCACGAAATGTTCCTTTCAGTTTTACTTCATTAGGGATAACATTCGTGGTAGTGCCTCCATTAAACGCAGTGATAGAAAGAACGGAAGG
>DASVNY010000003.1:0-7948 GCA_036383615.1 Chitinophagaceae bacterium | reverse complement strand
GGCGCAGCGAATGCTCAACCATTTTTAGACTCACAATATATTTCAAGAAACATGTACCGGGGAAATGGGTCAGCAACCGATAAAGGTTATTTAGGATACAACACCCATAATCAATTCCTCGAGTCGCTTTTGAAAAATGGCATTCCGGGTGTCATTGTTTTTCTGGCCATTTTTGTTGGTTTGCTATCAATGGCCTGGCAAAAAAGAAAAGGCGGCCGGCTTTTTATTCTCCTACTCCTATTGACCTATGCCTGTATTGAATCTGTACTGGAAACTCAATATGGCATTATCCTGTTCACCTTCTTTCCATGCCTTATTTACTTTGCAGACGACGAGCCAACCTTTGAAAGAAAATAACCGATTTAATGCTGAACAAAGAAACCGGTGTGCATTCTCTTTCCGTCGTCATAATAACCTTCAACGAAGAACAAAATATCCGGCGCTGTATCGAATCGGTGAGGCAAGTGGCCGATGAGATAATCGTGCTAGACTCCTATTCAACTGACCGGACAGTAGAAATTGCCCGTGACCTGGGAGCCATCGTGCATTCGGAAAAATTCAGGGGCTATATCGGCCAAAAAAATTATGCCATGTGGCTGGCCTCGCATAATTATATCCTTAGTCTCGATGGCGATGAAGCATTGGATCAAACTTTGACCCAATCCATTTTAGAAGCGAAAAAAACATTTGCTCACCGCGCCTACTCACTTAACCGTTGCACCAGCTATTGCGGCCATTTTATCAGGCATGGCTTATGGTATCCCGACAGGAAGATTCGTCTCTTTGACCGGCGCATTGCAGCATGGGGCGGCCTGAACCCACATGATTGCATACAACTGCAAAAAGGATTTAAGATCCAGCATATTGAAGGAGAGTTATTGCATTATTCCTATCACACACCCGATGATCTTATCTGGCAAAATAACCGGATGAGTTCCATTGCTGCAACATCACTTTATGCTGCCGGTTATCGCAGCAATTGGTTCAAAATGTTATTGCGGCCAACCTGGGCTTTTGTCAATGGTTATTTGCTCAAAAAAGGTTTCCTCGACGGAACAGATGGGTTCACGATCGCTGTCAACACAGCTCACCAGGTTTTTTTAAAATACAGTAAGCTTTACAGGCTTCAAAGAAACAATGGCAAAAACAACAGTGTAACAATTGAAAAGACATATTCCCAGGAACAAAGACCTGCAGCTGAAAAATAACTTTTACCTCCCTTTATTATTTGGCCTGATCGGCGATCAAATCAGCAAAAATCTGCTGATAATCCAAAATTTTCATTTTGATCAAATTCCTTCTAAATTTAACCGTGAAGCAAATACTTATCAATACATGGACCGTTCTTGAACAAAAAGAAAGAAAGCAATTCATTTGGCTTGTTATGGCTGGCGTGATCATCAGCATACTGGATATTCTTGCATTGGTTTCCTTACTCTGGATCATTAACTTCTATATACAACCCGCAAACAAAGCCGTTGATTTTCTACCGGCCTGGCTTGCCAATAAAGATTCTATTACCCTGATCGCTGTATTTTTTGTATTGTTTGGCATAAAGAATATTGTTGCTTATTTAATTGCCAAAGCGCATTATCATTTTTCAGGCAATGTCGCCATCCGCATTTCCCAAAATAATCTTTCCCATTACCAGCGATCGGCCTACAGCGAGTTTGTAAATATCGATTCCTCTACCCTTATCCGGAGAATTGCATTGCAACCTTTCGAATTTGCGCAGCATGTGCTGTCAGGTATGCAGCAGATCATCACACAGGTATTTCTTATCGGCATAACCATCATTGCAATTGTGATCTTTGATTTCAGGATATTCCTGTTGCTTTTGCTGATATTATTACCGCCGGTGGTGGTCGTTTTCTATTTTATTAAAAAAAGACTCGCCGCTACAAAAAAACAGTTACGTGAGAGCAATGAAAGATCCTATCAATACCTTCTCGATGCTTTAAAAGGTTATGTCGAAGCAAATATTTACCAGCGAAATGATTTTTTCCTGCAGCGTTTTATTGCTTACAGGAGGCAGTTCAGTTCACATTTATTTCATTCACTATCGTTGCAAAATCTCCCCAGCCGTGTGATCGAGATCTTTGCCGTGCTTGGCCTATTCATTTTAATTCTTATTGCTAAAACTTCAGGAAACAATGACAGCAGCACACTAATTACTATTGGTGCATTTATGGCGGCAGCGTATAAGATCATACCCGGTATTGTAAAAGTGATCAACCTGGCAGGACAGGTCAAAGCCTATGAGTTTGCCGCTGATGAATTGATCAGTTCTGAAGCTAAGCAGAACTCTTCTTCCGATGATGTGCCAGTCTCAATAAACACAGCCGGGTTTAAGAATATTAGTTTCAAATATGCTGAAAGTACCGTGTTAAAAAATGTTTCTTTTTCAGTCTCGAAAGGAGATTTTTTAGGGATCAGCGGTGTGTCAGGAAAAGGGAAAACAACCATCCTCAATTTATTATTAGGTTTTCTCGAGCCGGTCGCAGGTGAAATACATATCAATAACCAAATAACCACCGGTAAAGACAGGCAACAATACTGGCCCGCCATCGCTTATGTTAGGCAACAATCCTTTTTTATCTATGATAACATTCTCCGAAACATCATATTACAGGAAGATGAACCTGGTAAAGAAAGGCTCGATAGGGCGCTAAAAATATCAGGACTTGACAGCGTGCTTTCAACATTTCCTGAAGGCTTGAATAAGGTCATTACAGAAAATGGAAAGAATATAAGCGGAGGGCAGCAACAACGCATCGCCATCGCGAGAGCATTATATAAAAATGCTGAGCTTATTATACTGGATGAACCATTTAATGAGTTGGACGAAGCTTCCACCTTTTCCCTTCTCGAACATTTTAAACAACTCTCGGCTGAAAAAATGATCATTATGATAACCCACGATAAAAAAAGTCTTTCGTTCTGCAACAAAACCATTTCACTCGATGAAGAGGGATAAAGAAACACTTGTGATACTCATTCCCGGCTTCCCTTCTTCAGAAAGCGACAGCACCTGCCTGCCCTCACAGCAATTATTTGTACGGGCCATTAAAGAATTATGCCCTTCGTTGAATATAATCGTTCTTAGTTTCCAGTATCCCTATCACAACAAACCTTATCGCTGGAATGATATTGAAGTAATTCCTTTCAATGGCCAAAACAATGGAGGTTTCGCGAGACTTCTTCGGCAAAGAAAGATTAGTCAAACACTGAAAAAGATAAGCCAGCAAAACCTGGTCGTTGGGATACTAAGTTTTTGGTGCGCAGAATGCGCCGCAGTGGGCAAACGATTTGCTGGCAAAAACAATATCAAACATTATTGCTGGATAAGAGGACAGGATGCCCGCGCATCTAATCGTTTTCCTGCAAGAATAAAACCAGCAGCAGGAGAGCTGATTGCTTTATCTGATTTTTTACAGGATGAATTTGAAAGAAACCATCACATACGACCCGCTCACGTTATACCAGCGGGTGTTGATAGCAAAACGTTTCCGGCATCTGCAGAAAAAACTATTGATTTGCTGGCCGCAGGCTCTCTTATTCCTTTGAAACAACATGAGATTTTTATTGAAGTAGTAGCTGCTATTAAAAAACATATTCCTGCAATCAAAGCGGTACTTATCGGTGATGGACCCGAAAGGGAAAACCTAAAAGCGTTGATCAATCAATATGACCTGGCAGAAAACCTTGAATTGACCGGCGAGCTTTCTCACCCTGAAGTATTGCAGCGAATGCAACGATCAAAAATATTATTACACAGTTCTTCTTATGAAGGCTTTTCCGGGGTTTGCCTCGAAGCGCTGCATGCAGGCTGTCATGTAATAAGTTTTTGCCGTGCTATGCATTCTTCCATCGAACATTGGCATATTCTTTCCAACGCTGAAGAAATGAAACAGAAAGCTGTTGCCCTCTTACAGACAGAGAGCACGCAATATATTGCCGTTACTCCTTACAAAATCGAAGACGCGGCAAGATCCATAATGCGGCTATTTTCCTTGTAAATAACAAACAAACGCTTTTAGCATTTTTTTTATTGGCACCATGCTGAAAGGCTTGTATTGCCAGGCTTTCAAAAATTTTGTAACAGCCTGCCACCGTTTTTTATACAGCAGGCTTTTTTCGCCGTAATTGATATATATCCTGAAAAAAGCATTCCTGCTAATAGCGACAGGTAATCTGGGCCTGTACTCACGGATCAATGCTATTCCTTCATCATAGCTTTTTGCCCAATTATTAGTTATATAATTGGATTCGTGCAAGCGGCGATAAACAAGTGGTTCATATAGTATCACGGCTTTGAAATGTGATGCCAAACTGGCAATAAAATCGAGGTCTGAGAAAGATTTCACTTCCCTGAAATGACCGGCCGTAGCCAGGCATTCCCTTCTCAGCATCAGCGCCTGCACATAGCCTGCGATCCCGGAATTAAAAAGAGGAATAAGAATGTCAGCGAATTTTTCTCCTTCCTTTTGTTTATAGAAATATTTCTGTGGCTGATCAATTTTTTCAAACATGAATCCACCTGTCAAACAAAATCCGGCCCCGGGGTATCTCTCCAGCGCATTCACTTGTTTCTCCAATTTAGTTGGCTCCCAGGGATCATCTGAATCGCTAAAAGCAATGAACGTTCCCGAAGAATGTTGAATACCGATATTTTTTATCCTTCCTCCTATCCCAATTCTCCCCGCTTTGATAAATTGAATTCTTTCATCAGCAAACTGCCGGATCTTCTCTTCTGTCTCATCCGTAGATCCGTCATCCACAATGATCAATTCCCAATCGGAATAGGTTTGTCGTTGGATACTTTCAATAGTTTCAATAATAAGCCCTGCCCTGTTATAAGTAGGCATGATGATGCTGATGGTTGGTATAGACTTATTTCCTTTTGTCATTGTTCTCCGTTAAACTGATGACTGTTTCAATTTTACGGGCAATCGCGGCAAAAGAAAGGTCTTCTGCGAATTGCTGCAATGTTTTCTTCCTTTCCTTTTCCCGGTCCATTTGTCCTGTTTTCAATAACAATCGCAGCAGTTCATTTTCATTTCCGGGTTCATACATTAACCCACAACTACCCTGCGCCGTCATTTGTTTAAAAGAGGGTATTGCTGTGAGAATGGGAATGCAGCCGCACGACATAGCTTCAATGATGGCAATGCCGCTGCCCTCATGATGTGAACCGCTGATAATAAAATCAGCGCTATTGTACCAATGTTCCAGCTCATTGTGTTCAACTTTTCCTACTAGCCTGACCTGCTCAACTCCTTCCACCATTTTTTTCACTGCAGGCAATAATTCACCCGATTGCCAGATCATGTATAACCGTGCACCCGGTTGATGTGTTAGGAATTCGGTGAATGCTTTAACAACCGTGAGAGGATCTTTTCTTTCTATTAAATTACCGACCCATAAAAAAATGGGTTCTCCTTCAACCCCTGTGATCATTTTTGCTATTGTTCTGTCGGCTGCTTTAAAATGGGAAGATGCCTGTACGACCTGGTGGATGTTACTTACAGTAATATTTCTTTCCCATTCCTTCGCAAATTCCGCAGCCGTAAACAGATAGGCATCCACATAATTATCAGCCAGTTTTTGTAAATGTCTTTTTACTCCTTTAAAAGGTTTCTCGGCCCTGTGCAATACAATTATTTTTACTGCTTTGCCCACAGCATATCGTAGCTGGATAAGCTGCAAAGGAAAAATAAGTCCATTGACCAGCATCACATCGGGCCGGGCTGCTTTTATCCTCTTGTGCATTCGCCAGGGGAAACGACTCAACTTTTTTTTCAGATCAATGAACCAGTATTCAACGCCATTCCTTTTATATACACCCTCATGGTCGATACGCTCAATGCTGATAACCGTATGATTTTTTGCCAACTCCTCAAGCAACCCGGTATAAAAATTAATACGTTCTAACCAGGCATCGGGATCAGAAAAGCCTTCCGTTTTGCTATAGCTTGTGCTTAGTATTTTTAACGGGGGGGACAAGTATTTGCTTAGTTTTAAAAAATGAAGCTGCTGAAAAAAATATTGACCAAACTAAATGGCCTGCACTATTCACAGGAATATCTCTGTATCGCCGATGGGTCCTTTCAGCAACCACTCCATGTTTACCTGGTTGACAAGAACAGGGTGGTTAAAGATATTACAAACCTTCATGCCTTTGTAGGCTATTGCCCGTTGATCTTTGCAATTACCTCCGATAACGTTTATAGTGAAACGGTCAATATCGCTTTTTCAACAAAAACACTACTGTCAAACGAGATTTTATCAGCAAAGGATGCCATTGCTTTTCTCACAATGAAGAAAATACCCGGGTTTTCTGCAACCGGCGACAATATTCAATTCTTTGAAGGCGCAAAAGGGAGTCACCATTTTATCTCCCGGTTTCATCAAAACATCATTCAATTAAATAACCGGTTATATCACAAAAAGCCCGGTAATGTTTTCCTGGCAGGCAATCTTTACAAACAAGTGCAGATAGCTTATTCAACACCGAGAAATATTTCGTTAATAACCGTAGGGAGCAATGAACGATTCAATCTTTTTCCCACCGATTTGCATGGCCCACTCGACGAAACAAAATATCTTATTTCGCTACGGCATGAAGGGAAGGCTTGTCGCCAGGTAACGATCCTTCAAAAATTGCTGCTTACACAAGTTGAAAGCACTTTTTATAAAACAGTCTATGCGCTTGGTAAGAACCATATGCAGGAACTAAAGCACAGGAATAATTTCCCATTCTCAGCCGACAGCTCAGCTAATTTTCAACTTCCCATCCCCGAATCCGCTATTCTTTATCGCGAACTTGAACTACAGGACTCATTTATTCACGGCATTCATCGCATCATGCTTTTTAAAACCCTTTCCCAGCAAGGGATGCAGAGCAATGAACCCAGCCTGGCACATATCCATAATGTGTATGCTACCTGGCGCCATAAACAGGGCTTGACTGGCAACTATTTGCTTCGTTAACCCGATTGGAATAGAGACTGTTATAGCAGGTTACATGGCTAAAATACTTTTATTCAATCCCCGCAGCGCAAACTATAAACCGAGGATACCTAATTCTATTCTCAGTATCGCTTCATCCATCCATGGTTTGCATGATTACTTTGTCGTTGATGGCAACATGGAACAGGACCCCTGGGAAAAGATCCATCAATACCTGCTACATGAAAATATCCGGTATTTCGGCTGCACTTCAATGCCCGGCCCACAATTAAAACAATCTATCCCTATTTCAAAAAAGATAAGAGAATTGTTCCCGGAAGTGAAGATCATTTGGGGTGGTTATTTTCCTTCCAATCAATTTAAGACGGTTCTTCATTCGGGTTATGTTGACTTTATAGTGAATGGCCCTGGCGAAAAAACCTTTCCAACCCTGGTCAATGCGCTGGAAAATAATCAGCCGTATGAACTTATCCATAACCTGATCTACAGATCCGGTGACAATATCATCAAAACAGCAAAAGATGAATTGTATGAACCCGATGAACTACCGGCTCTTCCTTATGAAAAACTGAACAGCTTCTATCCTCTCCGCCGTTATTTGGGCAAAACTTACCTGGGCACAAAAACCATTGCCTATCATTCGAGTTATGGTTGCCCTTTTAAATGTTCTTTTTGTGCCGTCGTGCCTATTTACAATGCAAGATGGAAGGGAAAATCGGCACAGCTGATCTACGATGATATCAAATACCTTAAAGACAATTATGGAGGCAATGCTATAGAATTTCATGACAATAACTTTTTTGTATCGGAAAAGAGAACGGTTGAGTTTTCAAAATTGATCCAACCGGAAAATATGACCTGGTGGGGCGAGGGAAGGATTGACACGATTGACAAATACAATGATGAATCATTGGCTGCGATGCGTGAAAGCGGCTGTCGTATGATATTCTTTGGCGCCGAAACCGGCAATGATGAG
>DASVNY010000002.1:0-6554 GCA_036383615.1 Chitinophagaceae bacterium | reverse complement strand
ATGAGCAAGGTCTTTTCTATTATAAAGACTCTGCTTTTAACATCACCGGCGATGTTATAAAAGGACTTAACCAAAAGTATAAGTCTGGCAAAAAAAATTAAGCAGGTTCGGAAAGTGTATCACCCGGTAGCTATCGGGTTTCAGGTTTAAACAGTATTTGGCCCGTTGCCGGGCCCTCCCTAACGCCCAGCGCCCTCCCCCACCACCACCACCATTTCTTTTCAGGAAAATACTATCCTTATCAGCAGCATCTGCCGATTACAACAATATTCACCTCTCACCATAGTTATCACAGGACCTGATTAATTAATCGTCATAAATATAATATCTCATCTCAGGCAAAACCAAGAGAAAAACACCAAGAATTATCGTTTTTTCTGCCATTACAAACGTTGATCCACCATCTATGCCCGCCGATTTCACCGCTGACAAAATAATTCCGACTTTTGCGCACTATGGCATCTATAACAGCTCAGCATTCTTATCAAATATTTGAACAGAGCATCATTGACTATCATCGCCTGGATAATATTGATGCTTCGATCTCGAATCCCTATACCGCTGATTCTCCCGAACATCTTTTATATTTAAAAAATTGGATTGACACCGTTCAGTGGCACCTCGAAGATGTTATCAGGGATCCAGCTATTGATCCTATAAAGGCATTGGAAATAAAGCGACGTATTGATGCATCTAACCAGCAACGAACTGACATGGTCGAGTTCATTGATAACTGGTTGCTTCAGCAGAACGCAGCTGTAAAAGCCAATGGCGATGCTACGCTCAATACAGAAACACCTGCCTGGGCTTTTGATCGCTTATCTATTCTCGCCCTGAAGATCTATCATATGAATATTGAAGCGACAAGGGAGGATGCATCAGCCGAACATCGCAAAACCTGTGAGCAAAAGCTGGACATATTACTTGTGCAGCGCAAAGATCTTTCATTGGCAATTGATCAACTGCTGGATGATATTGCTAATGGAAGAAAGTATATGAAACTATACAAGCAGATGAAGATGTATAACGATGCTTCATTGAATCCTGTTCTTTACCAGCTAAAAAAGTAACTATTTTGGCTAAACCCCGCCACCTGTTAGTGTTTAGGTTCTCCGCCATGGGTGATGTGGCGATGACCATTCCTGTTATCCGTTTGCTTTTACAGCAATATCCCGATCTGCGAATAACTTTTGTTTCCAATGGATTCTTTCAACCAATGTTTGCCAATATAGAGCGATTGAATTTTTATAACGCCGATCTGAAAGGAACGCATAAAGGATTTAAAGGATTATATCGTTTGTATAAAGAGCTGAAGCAACGCTTCGATTTTGATGCTGTTGCCGATTTGCATAATGTTTTGCGAACGCAGGTTATACGCAAGTTCTTTCTTTTTTCATCCAAACCGTTTGTTGCGATTGATAAGGGAAGAAATGAAAAAAAAGCATTGACAAGGAAGGATAATAAGGTCTTGAAACAATTACCTGCCACTTTCGATCGCTATGCAGAAGTGTTTAAGAAACTTGGACTCTCAATACAGCTCAATGCCGCACTATCGCCTTTGCCAGTTACTATCACTCAGAACTCGTTTGTCCAGCTAAAGCAACAAGGCTATAAATTGATCGGCATTGCACCCTTCGCGCAACACAAAGAGAAAATGTATCCGGTTGAAAAGATGAAGGAGGTTGTACGAATGCTCCTTGCCAATAAGAACAGTAAGCTATTTCTATTCGGTGGGGGAAAAGCTGAAATTGAATTGCTCCAGCAATGGGAAAAAGAACTGACCGGAGTGGAGAATATGGCAGGCAAAATGAACTTCGAAAAAGAACTGGAACATATATCTCAACTCGACCTGATGCTTAGCATGGATTCTGCCAATATGCATTTGGCCTCTTTATATAATGTGCCGGTAGTTTCTGTATGGGGTGCCACTCATCCCTTTGCTGGTTTTTATGGCTGGCAGCAACCCGCTAATAATGCTGTACAGATCGATCTTTATTGCAGACCCTGCTCTGTATTTGGTAATAAAACCTGCTATCGCGGTGATTGGGCATGTATGAATGATCTACCACCTACTCTCATTCATCAGAGAATAATGGAAGTACTGACTAAGTAGCTTTTGGGGGATCTTCTTCCTTCAGGTCTTTCATCGTTTTGTCAAGTATAGCATCAAAGTTGACAAAAGCTTCAAAAAATATTTTTGCCAGTGCAAACACAAGGATAAAACCCTTTCCGAATCCAAAGCCTAAAAACATGCTGCCAAGAATGACAGTGAATTGCTGAACGATTATTCTTCCATAAGGTTGAAACATCACCAGCATCATTGGGGTGGTCTTATATTCTTCGTTTAATATAAAAGGAACAAAGGTTCTCAACAGGTAGCTTACTCCAAAAGCTGCGAGCATTAAGACGATATCCTTATTGATATATTCATACCAATGAAAAAAGAAATGAAGCAGCCCGTTGCCGGGAGGACTAATATCGGCTGACTGCGCAAATATGGTTGTTTGCACAGCAGCAAAGAGTCCAAAGTGCATGATAAAAAAGAACATAAAGAAAAACCCGCTCACCGTAGTTGAGGACCCTTTATTATACCAGGTGTCAGTTTTTCGATACAGGGTCATCACAAGCATTTTCAATAGCGTGATCACACCTACCAGGAGAGTTTCAAGAGCATAAACGATAAAAACCTCCACGGCGCTCCAGCCAAGAAACCAAACACCATAGACAGGAACCAGGTTGGCTGCTATAAGAACAATGTCATTTCGGTTCAGCTTTCGTTTAAGCATAGTGGCTTGATTGATCAATAAAAGTTAGTATCAGCCTGAAAATAGCGGCCCACGAAGTCACGAGGAGCACAAAGAAAATTCGAAAAACAGCTTTGTGTCCTTTGTTCCTTAGTGGGGAAACTGATACACTACTGAACAAAATAACTAATTTCGTTTTCTCATAAAATACCCACTGACCCTTATGGCAAAATATACATTGGTGATTCACGGTGGCGCAGGCACTATTCTCCGGTCAGCCATGAAACCGGAGCAGGAAGCGGCATACCGGAAAGGTTTGGAAGATGCACTGATAAGCGGGTATTCATTGCTCGAAAAAGGGCATACCGCTATTGATGCGGTGCTTGCTGCCTGCACAAGTTTAGAGGATAATATTCTTTTCAATGCTGGCAAAGGTTCTGTTTTTGCAATGGATGGAAACCAGGAAATGGATGCATCTATCATGGATGGCAAAACATTAATGGCCGGCGCTGTATCGGCTGTAAAAAATATAAAGAACCCGGTGAAGCTGGCGCATTTGGTGATGACGGAAAGCCCGCATGTGATGCTGAATGGAAAAGGCGCTAATGATTTTGCTACGGCCATGGGAGTTGCTGAAGAACCTGATGAATATTTTTTTTCCCAGTTCCGCTACGACCAACTGAAAAAAGCGCAGCGGGCCGGAGAGATTGCTCTGGATCATGATATTGATCTGAGTGATAAAAAGTTTGGAACAATTGGCGCTGCTGCATGTGATAGTTATGGCAATATTGCTGCAGCTACCAGCACGGGTGGCATGACCAATAAGCAATGGGGAAGAGTAGGAGACAGTCCGATCATTGGTGCAGGCACCTATGCGAATAACAATACATGCGCCATCAGTTGCACAGGACACGGTGAGTTATTCATTCGTGCCGTAGCGGCTTATGATGTGAGTTGCTTAATGGAATACAAAGGACTAAGCTTACAGGAGGCGATGAACATTGTTGTGAATGATAAGCTGGTAAAAATTAATGGCGAAGGAGGAATGGTCGGCGTTGATGCAAAAGGGAATGCGGCAATGTTGTTTAATAGTGAAGGGATGTACAGGGGAATAAAAAACAGTGAGGGTGAATTTCAAATTGCTATCTACAAATAGAACTATGATGAAATTAGCCTGGGTCATTATTTTAAGCTTAATCAGCAGTTCGGTTTTTTCTCAAACCAATGAAGTTGATTCCTGCTCAATCTCCCCGACACATATAGCAATGATCGATGGGCTGGATAAGAAAGGGATGTTATCCACCACTGATATGCCAAAGATCAGGAAGCTTGTTTCAGATGATAAGGATGTGACAATACTACGGTTTACCTACTCAGTAGATTGTGATGGTTGTGATATTGATATCCGGGAAGTGTTTGCAGACACTTTATCACGGGAGGATATGAAAGTGCTTGCTGAAATAAAACCCATGCGGGTGCTTTCGTTTGAATGTATTGTTGGAAAGAATAAGAAGGGTGAGTTGGTCGCCTTTAAACCATTCTTGTTTTATATAAAACCTTAATGGTCCTTAAATTTGCACCCATGAAAAAATATGCGGTAATCGTTGCAGGAGGATCAGGAACAAGAATGGGAAATAGCTTGCCAAAGCAATTCATGCTCTTAAGGGATAAGCCGGTACTATACTATTCCGTAAAGACTTTTCTGGATGCATTTGATGATGTTGAGATCATATTGGTGTTACCTGTTGATTACACTGATATGGGGCAGGAGATCATTGATGCCTATTTTGATAAAGAAAGGATACGTATTACAGCAGGAGGCGACACCCGTTTCCAATCAGTAAAGAATGGCCTGGCGCTGACAGAAGATGAATCGATCGTTTTTGTACATGATGGCGTTCGTTGTTTACTTAGCAAAGAATTGGTACATCGTTGTTATGAAAAAGCAGTCGAAACCGGTAGCGCCATTCCCGTTGTTACAAGTAAGGATAGTGTGAGATTGATCACAGAGGATGGTAGTGATGCAATAGACAGGAGCAAAGTGATGCTGGTGCAAACACCACAAACTTTTCATAGCAAAATTCTATTACCGGCTTTCCAGATCGATTATAAAGACAAATTCACCGATGAGGCCACTGTTGTAGAAGCCTACGGGTTGAAAGTATCGTTGGTAGAAGGAGAGGAGTATAATATTAAGATCACCAGGCCGGTTGACTTGATTGTGGCGGAGGCGTTGTTGTGAGGAATTGGGGATTAGGAATTGGGTTGCAGACGATTTTATACACAGGAAGTAAGTAAAATAATATGGCATCTCCGACCAATGCCTAATTACTAATACCCAATTCCTAACTCCCAATTCCCTCTACCTCTTCATCCATTTCAAATAAAAAGGTAACCTGTTCAACTTTAGGGCGGCATATTTTTCTTCTACTGCTCCAAAGCTGCTGTAAAAAAATGCAAGGCTGTGAATGTCGGAGCCTTCAAAATCCAACGTAGTGTCACTGCCGGCATGGTCCTTAATAAAGGCGTCTATCAACGCATGAGAAGCGCCAATGGTTTTACCATTAGGATGATTGCCTACTAAAATATAATAGGCTCTTTTATGAGAGTAAAAGAAAACTGCGGAAGCCAGTAATTCTTCTTTTAGAAATATGCCATAGGTGATCGCCAACTTCTTTTCTGAAAGTAAGTTGTACAATTTTCTAAAACGGTCAACGTTTTCCCGCACTGCCCCGCCATCCCGCTGCATTTGATATAACGCCAGTTCAATTACTTTTTCCGCATCAAAACCTTTTTCAACAGATGAACCAGCTTGTTCCGTTCTCCTGATATTCCGTTTTGTATTTTCCCTGTAATTGTCTTTGATCTCATCATAGGGCCTGTTCAGTGACAACACATAGTTGTTTCGCTGGTAAAGACTAAAGCTGTTTAACGCGAAAACATTTTTATAATTAAGATAGATATCCCAGAATTTAAGCTTTGAAGGGATTGCTTGTAGAAAACTTTCAACGGTTGTCGCATTGATATTGTTGCCAAACACTCCTAATTGCGCGGTGAGAAAGGGTTGGAATAAATACTGAATGCCATATTTTTTATTCCATGTCAGCGGCATCACGGCTTCATAATCGTTTAATATGAGCGCATCCCAATGTTTTGCCATGGCATCGAGATAAAAGGAGTAGCCATAGATAAGGCCATTAGAAGCCGTTTCAATACAACGGTCCCATTTGGCTTTATCAATCTTATCATGAAGAAGGTATTGTATGTTCTGCCAGGCCTGCATTACAGATCGAAGTTGCGGTCGAGTTTCCGTAAACTGAAATTAGAAATATCAATGGAGAAAGAAATTGTTTTCCAGAACCTCCCTTTTTTGTCGATCGTTGACTGAATATAATCTTTGAACACACTGCTATAAATGATAGGAACATAGATATTCACCGTTTCTTTGAAGAAAGGAATATGAATGCCTGCATCAAAAAGAAAACGGTCATCTTCCGAGCCGGTTTTCCAGGCATCAGCTTGTGTGCCGATGTCTATAAATATCTTTAGCGGGATTTTTATTGGCAACAAACTTAAAGGATTCAAACCCGATGGAATGGTTGAACTCAGGTTGATCGCCGCGAGCCAGTTGTCTGTTCTTCCCACTTTATCGGCAAGCAGATCCGTTCTTACTTTAAAAGCACCATCCCTTACCATGATCTGCTGGCTGGCAAAACCTTCAAATTCGCTACGGCCAATGAAATAATCGCTGTAAGTATAATCTTCGTAACCATTGGCCCCTGTCATATTCAAATGATAGCGATCGGTGGC
>DASVNY010000001.1:0-20312 GCA_036383615.1 Chitinophagaceae bacterium | reverse complement strand
ACAATTCCATCCTAACGGCCAGGAAAGAGGTAGTACACCAATGTTCTGGGTATATTATCCCGATCTGCGTCCATTACTTGCAAAGTTCGAGGTGTATAATCCCAAGAATATGGGTCAAAACCGTATGACCTGGGAAGAGCTTTTTGAAAGCCGCATGTTCAGCAGCTACATAACCAAGTCAACCATTGATAACGCTGCAAACAGGACCGTTAAAGCGATCTTTAAAGATCCCATCTTATCCCTTTTAGAAGGCGATAATATCCGGGAAAAGATTTTCAACTACGAGCAGGACCTTTGGTCATATTGATCCCAGATCCCGCTTAGAATAATACTTAAAAGCCCCTTTTAAAGGGGCTTTTTCATTGTTCCAACATTTTGATTCAAAAGCTGTAAAAAAAGTTTTAGAAATAGTAAAAGTCCTATAGGAAAATTGGATAAATGTCGTATTTTCGTTTCGGTTTTTCATAGGATATTGGATTTTAAAAACGGGGCTGGATTTCTATCCTGGCCCCATTTTTTTTGTGTTTACTTTCCAAAACGATCAATCCTTTTTTCTGAAGTGATCATATACAATTCCAGCCTTTGCCTTTCCAATTACAGCAGCTAATTCCTCCAATGATCTTTCCCGGATGTTTTTCACGGACCTGAATTCTTTCAACAATGTTTCGGCTGTATTCTTTCCAATGCCTGTTATATCCTCCAATGCGTTTTTAAAGGTGCCCTTACTTCTTTTCTGCCGGTGAAAGGTTATACCAAAACGATGCACTTCATCACGGATACGCCGTATCAGTTTTAAACTGCTGCTGTTGTAAGGAAGCTTTATTGATTCCTGGTCACCGGGAAAGAATATCTCCTCTTCATTTTTAGCCAAACCAATAAGCGTCATACTGCCGGTTAATTGCAGATCATTTATAGCTTCAATAGCGGCGTTTAGCTGGCCTTTGCCGCCATCGATGATCACCAACTGAGGAAAAGGCTGCTCTTCTTCCTGTAGTCTTTTATAGCGCCTGTAAACCGTTTCTTTCATACTGGCAAAATCATTGATGCCTTCAACGGTTTTTATATTAAAATGGCGATAGTCTTTTTTAGAAGGCTCGGCATTTTTAAAACATACCATTGCCGAAACGGGGAAGCTTCCCTGGAAATTGGAGTTATCAAAGCATTCGATATGGCTGGGCAAAACCGGTAGTTGCAGGTCGGTCTGCAGTTCTTCCAAAAGCTGGAGCTTATCTGTTTTCTTCGCCTCCAGCTTAAGTCTTTCTTTGTTCCTGATCTCTTCGATAAAATAGTTCACATTCTTTTCTGACAGGTCAAGCAGCTTCTTTTTATCGCCTCCTTTTGGAATGGTGATGATGATGTCAGTTTGCGGGAACTCGATCGCAAATGGAACGATGATCTCTTTTGCGTCACTGATAAATGTATCCCGGAGTTGAGCGATTGAAAAACTCAGGATCTCTTCCGGCGATTCATCCAGGTGTGTTTCCACCCGGTTGGTCTGCGTTTGCACAATGGCCCCGTTCCGCACCATGAGATAATTCACATAAGCAATGTCCTTTTCTTTTATCAACGAAAACACATCCACATCACCTGTTCTCACATTGGTGACTACGGAGCGTGATTGATAATTTTCCAGGAACTCGATCTTCTTTCTTGTGATCTCTGCTTTTTCAAAAGCGAGATCGGCGGCGTGGGTTTTCATTTCTTCTTTGAAATGACGGATCACCGGCGCAAGATTGCCTTTCAGGAAATTCCTTACCTGCATCAGGCCCTCACTGTAATCTTCAGGAGTTTGTAAAGCTTCACAAGGTCCTTTACAATTGCCCAGGTGATATTCAAGACAAACCTTGAATTTTTTCTTTTCAATATTCTTTTGTGTCAAATTCAGCGAACAGGTGCGTAGGGGGATCGTTTGACGAATGAACTGCAACAGCTCTCTTACTTTTTTGACCGAGGTATAAGGCCCCAGGTATTCAGAACCATCTTCGATCCTGTTTCTTGTCAGGAATATGCGCGGGAAGGGCTCATTTTTGATGACGATGAAAGGGTAGCTTTTGTCATCCTTAAGGTTGATATTAAACCGCGGCTGGAATTCTTTGATAAGCGTGTTCTCCAGCAAAAAAGCATCCTGTTCTGAATTGACAATAGTGAATTCAATACGGTTGATGCGCTGGACCAGCTCATGTGTTTTATAACTGGTAAAGGTTTTGCTGAAATAAGAACCTACTCTTTTGCGGATGCTCTTGGCCTTGCCTACATATAGCAATTCATCTTTATCATCGAAGTATTTGTAGATGCCCGGTTGATGAGGTATCGTAGCAGCAATATGTTGAAACTCGGCAGCCGTCATTGTTCATCAGGTTCATTCCAGATAACTTTTGTAGTGGTAATGGTTTCGGGCTGCCCGGGTTTTTGCTTAATAATGGTGACCTGGAAACTTCTATCCACTCTCCATAGCAATTTCTTTTCTACAAGACTATCCTTTGTATTCGAAACATAATCTATGATAATACTGTTAACCTTGTCGCCTGTGGCATCAGGACTAATAAGCACTTCCTGCCTTTGTATATTTTCTTTTTCCGGGTCAACAGGCAGGTAGGTGAGGAGCACCCGCTCAAGATCGGTGAGGTACTGTTTATCCTCTTTATATCTTTTCCTGAGTTTTGAACTGCTAATATCAGGTAAGGATAAAAAGTCTTTTGCCTGCAGTCGAAAATCTTCCCTTCTAATATATTCCGTGTCGGTTCTTATGCTATCAATATAGTTGAGTTTTATAATTGAATAGATCGATGTGTCAACATGGGCGACCTGGCTTTGTATAAATGACAATGCAGGAAAGAATACTTCCTGTTCATTGTTGTCATTACTCTTTTCTTTACAGGCTGACAGGAGAACCACCGTTAGCGCAAAAAAGGGGATACATTTTTTTAGCATGTCGCAAAATTAACCAAAGAGAGCTTATCAAATAAATATCCCGCCTGCGCAGAGCAAAGACGGGATATTATAAGCAAAGCAGCAGTTAGTGCTGGTTCTACCGGTTGAGCTGAATGCCAACCTTCAAACCAAAATCGAACAGATTTTCCTTGACAGGGTATTTTGCAATAAAGCTTGATTGTATTTGATAGCGGATCTGCGGACCCACCTGCCAGTTGATATTGCCTGTAGAATAAGCAATGAATGTTTCAAAGCTGGTATTCATGTTCCATTTTCTGACCAATGAAGGCACTTCCACATAATTCTTGTAATCGGTAGTGATCAGGTAGGCGCGATCCTTAATGATATAGGTGGGTTGGAACGTAGCCGCAACGCCAAAATGAGTTTTTGTCTGGCTGTTGAAAGTATATTCAACGCCGATCGGTAATGAAACAGAATAATAAAGATTTTTTAGCCAGTTAGTAACGCTATTACCATTGAAGTTGCGATAGTTTGTTTTCTTGGTGATGGTTTGCGTTTGATTGGGCCCGAATATATTACCCTCCAAAGCAATCGTAGCATCTTCCCGTCTTTGTTCGTAAGCGGCTTTGATATCATAGCGGCTCACATTGAACTGTAAACCTCCTCTCAGCTTCAATCTCTCCGTCAAAGCATACTTGCCTGTCATACCAAGCTCAAGACCCATATCGGGTTTGTGATTAACATAGTTATCTATATCAGAATAAGCAGCATACAGAGGTATCGTGCCATTGCTGGCTGCAGCCTGGAGGAATTTCTTATTCTCAGACAGCTTGCGATAGCTAACTGTAGGCGTGAAATAAAACTGCATGCTGAATTTTTTCCTGCTTACAGAAGGCTTGCTTCTTGGAGTAGTAACAACTACCGGCACGGATTCATTTGAATAATAAACCGGTTCTGCAACTTCCTGTTTTTTTGTTGTTTCAGGATGGGTAGTAGTTGCGGCTACTTCATCAGTTAATATGTTATTCGGAGCCACCGCTGAAATAATGCTTGATGAAGGGTCGCTGCCTATATTAGCGGGGCCATTATTGCTGAATGAGTTTCTGGTATTATGAACAGGCAAAACAGGAATATTATTTACAGCAAACAGGCTTGGAGCTGCGATTGTATGCGAAGCGAGTGGATTGATAGGCGCTTCCGTATTTCTGTGAGCAACAGAAGCATCAGCAGGGGAAGTAAATATTGCTTCAGGCTGCTGGTTTAATTGAGGGATCGTATAAGCTAACTGGTTAACAACAGCAGCAGGTTCAGGAGCAACTATTTTAGTTTTCTTCGTATTGCTATTGCTGGAATTATTATCCTCTGAAGCTGTAGTATTTTCTTTTACCGGGTTTGCTGAAGCGATTGTTCCGTCTGCCTGGTCATGTTGGGGAGGATTGGTCATTACCAATGTAACGGCAGAGCCGGTGAGCAATAATAATAAGATGAGCCCGAGGCCATATCGTCTCTGGCGCCTGTGTAAAGAGTTATTAATGCCTTGCCATACCTTTTCCGAAGGAAACATCCGGTATTGGTCGGCATTTTGTTTTACAAAGTGCTCAAAATCCTTGTTGTTAAAATCTCTCTGCATAACCAGTCACTATTTAGGTACGGTTTACTATCGATGGCCGACCGCTGCAAGCCAATCAATATGTTGTTTCGGTTTTTGAAGGATCCTCTTCTTCACTAATATATCCTCAAGCATAGCTCTTGCCCTTGTATATTGGCTGCGGCTGGTGCTTTCTTCTATATCGAGCATATCAGCGATCTCTCTGTGACTGTAGCCTTCTACTGCGTAAAGGTTAAGAACTGTTCTGTAACCGATCGGTAAAAGCCTTATACATTCCACTACCTGTTTGGCCTGTATGATGGCCGGCACACTATCTTCTCTCACCTGGATGGAAGTGGCATGTATTATATCCACACTTTCATTGAACTTCTTGTTCTTCTTCAGGATATTGATACAGGTGTGAACAATGATCCGCCTTATCCAACCCTCAAATGCGCCCCGGTTCTCAAACGTATGTATCTGCAAAAAGACCTTGATAAAACCTTCCTGCAACATATCCTCTGCGTCCTCGCGGTTGTGCGCAAACCGGTAACAAACAGCTAACATTTTAGGACTATACCTGTTGTATAGTTCCCTCTGTGCTACTGCGTCATTGTTCAAACAACCTTTTAATATGGCTTCCTCAGTCATAAGTGCCTTTGGTTGCCTGTAATTTAGACAATTTTCCCTTACGAATGCTGCACAGGTAACCAAAATTTAAGGAAGGAAATAACCCGTTTCGAGAAATTTTTAAGGGTTTTCAGGTTTTTTGTCGCCGGCTCCGTCTAAGCAATTTCGGGCCAAACCATAGCCATAATCCCGAAAGCACCAGCATGAAAAGGCTGATACCCATTATAAGGGTATATCCAACTTTTACCTGTTCATCATTGGTGCCAAAGAGATTGTCGAGAACAGAACCATCATGCAGGTCCTCTATAAAATCGCTTTTTCTTTTTTCGATAAGCAGGAGCTTACCGGTTGTGCCATCCAGTTGAAGTCCATTGTAATGATCTTTAAAAACAAATTTTACAATCCCTTTATCAGGGCGAATATCAATTCTATCCAGCTCGGTAGAAAGATCAGCGGATACCGAATCACGCAATAATTGAACAGCGATTTTTTGAAGACTGTCAACCGGTAACCAGGTAGAAAGATCGGCAGAAATACCTTTTTGTGTAGGAGCCAGGAGACCGACATTCTTTTTCAAACCCAGTAATATTCCTGTCACAGAAATAAGCAGGAAAAAAACAAATAAAGCAATGGCGATTTTCCGGTGAAGCCAGCGAAAGGTCCTGATCCAGCGTGCTTGTTTTTTTGTATCACTCATGCTAAAATATCTTAGAAGTTGTCTAGAAATGTAAACAAGGAACACAGATGACACTGATAAGACGGATTAACACAGATAATTTTCAGAAAAATCCGCCCCGATAATTACGGGGTTCCTTGAATCTGTGTTCTCCGTGTTCTCATAAACTTGAAATTTAGACAGTTTCTTAGAAAGCTGCCCTGACTGCAAAAACAAAATTTCTGCCGGGAGCTGAAAAGCCAGATGCGAAATAGCGGTAATTCCGGTCGGCAATATTCTCCACTGCAGCCTGCAAGGTCAGGTTGGCGGTTAATTTATAACTGCTTCTCCAATTGATAGTGACCCAGGTCGGCACACCATCAGGAGTTGCATATTGCGTATTGTCTTCTCCCTCGGGATTGAAGTCTTTTATTTTTTTCCAGCCATTATACAATGCAAATAATTCAGCGTTGAATTTTTTATGGTTATAGGAAATAGATGACCTGCCAAAAACAGGCGGCACATGATCAAGCGGCGTTTTAGAGCCATTCGGATTTCTATAACGACCATAAGTATAGCTAATAGTATTATCAAACACAAACCCTTTGGGTAGTTCTATTTTTAATCTTGTGTTGAATCCCCACACAGTAGCTTTCCGGATATTCTGGCTTGCAAAAACGGCCGACTTAACTCCATTATACAGGATAGAATCCTGGTCGCTTAAATGAAATGGCGCTGTAGCAATTACATTTTTAAACAGTGTATAAAAAGTATTCACTTCATAAGTGAATCTTTTGATTGTTTGAGATATGCCAAGATCAATATTATAGGTGTATTCCGGTTTTATATCAGGGTTGGGCACAACCACCCGCTTTAGCGCTGAACTTGATTCAAATATTTTAGTGCCATCATCAATATTGGGGGCCCTGAAACCAGAAGATAAGTTTCCGCTAATGCGAAGATCAGAAGCACCATTATATACAAGACCCAGGTTGCCTGTTACTGCAAAAGGATCTTGCCTGATCTCCGTAAATGGAAAATTGAAAAAAGAATTATCAACTATCGTTGAATGAAGATTGACGGTCTGCAAACGGATACCATCATTCAATACCCATCTGCCATTTTTAATTTTTAGTAAATGCTGTGCATACACACCAAAATAATTCATCCTGTTTTTTCCGTCAGGATAGCGGGTATCGAGTTTTGAGATAGTTCCGGAAGAAAAATTGGTACGGTCAGCAACTGACTTCAGGTCATTCAACTGACCATCTGCGCCAAAAACAATTTCATTGTTGTTCCAGCTTTTTTTGGCGTCAATGATAAATGCTGCAACTTTAATATGTTCTCTTCGGCTATCAAAACGATCATAGCGACGGTATTCTCTTTGCTGGCGACTTTCTTTAATATCCTGGTAATTGATATTGATCCGAAGCGCATCAACAAATCCTGCTTTTATAACATTCAGCTCATAAGCACCCATTACTCTTCTCTGCGGCCCATAATACCATTCGGCATAACGCAACGTTGTGCCAATGCTTCCTCCAAAATCTCTTGTGTCTTGCAACCTGTCATAACGGGGAACATCGGATGAGTTGGAGAACTGAAAATTCAATGAATGAGTGATCTTGTCGTTTTGTTTTACCAATAACTTTTGCGTGATATCCCATTGTTTGTAACCTGAATATTTTTGAACACGATTATCTTTATTTGTCACTACTGAATCCTTGCCATTGATGCTGGCAATGTATTGAGAGCGGCGACCAAAATCAGGGTATTTACCGGGATAACGATCGCCCATTTTCATATCAGCAAAATCACTGAAAGTATAGGATTGCAGCCAGGCAATTTTTTTTCCCCCGATGCTGATATCCGCATGACCTGTTTTTTCATTGTTAGCAGAACTATAGCGCAAAAACTCCGAGCCGGTCACTCTTAGCTTGTTTTCACCTGTAGCAAGTGATGGTGACTTTGTTCTGAAATGAATGGCACCGCCCAATGCATCACTTCCATAGATGGTGGAGGTCGGCCCATAGCTCACTTCCACTCTTTCCAGCATGTTCTGATCGATGGTGATGATATTTTGCAAGTGCCCTGCCCTGTAAATCGCGTTATTCAATCTTATGCCATCCACGATCAATAAAACACGGCTTGCTTCAAAGCCTCTTAGCACAGGACTGCTTCCGCCTTGCTGACTTTTTTGAACAAATACATTCCCGGTATTGATCAGCAGATCGCCGGTATTTTGACTATTAAAATTTGCGATCGCCCTGGCTGTTATAACATCTGTCTTTTGCGCCAGGTTTTTTTTGTTCTCCACAAACTTATTGGCATAAACTTTTGCTTCTTCAAGCGTTTGTTCTGACAGCGAATCCTGCTGTGCCTTAGCAATAGAAACGAATAAAAGCAGTAGTATGGCGGAAAATATTTTTTTCATCTCGGCGCAGTAATGGCTATGATTTTTTGCGGATCAAACTATCAATAGGATATTTCGCTTTCATTGTATCCATGATAGACTCTGACCAATGGATCACTTTATTCTTTTCCTCTTCTGTAAGAATAGCATTTTTGTGGATCCATGTATATGAACTAAGCGGCATTTCATTCTCCTTTATCATTTCAATGGTTTCTTCCATCTTGTGATATTGGTAACGAAGACTTCTATTTGTGTATTCATCAAAATTCAACCCCTTTTTCCCGTTTCTTACATGTTTGTCCATCCACCAGTCAACCGGTTGCAGTTTTGAATACCAGGGATAAACAGTGTTATTACTATGGCAATCGTTACAGGCTTTTGCCAAAATGCCTTTCACATCATCGGGGATGACAAAGGAATTGCCAATATAATTTGGCTGTGCTCCTTCGGCTTTGTTTCTTTTAGGGTGTATGAATTGTATAATTATCAATGCAACGAGAAGAAAGAGCAATATCTTTTTAAACATAAGAGGAGGGGTTTATTATAAATTATAGTTTATCAATTAATATTTCACCTGTCATTTCTTTCGGAACAGGCAATTGCATCATGGTTAAAATGGTTGGGGCAATATCACCCAATTTACCCGGTTTAATTGTTCCTTTCCAATCTTTATCAATAATAAAAAACGGAACGAGGTTCAGTGTATGCGCCGTATTGGGAGAACCATCTTCATTGATCATATAATCTGAGTTGCCGTGGTCGGCTGTCAGGAAAACAGCATAATCATTTGCTAATGCAGCCGTCACCACCCTTTCAACACACTTATCAACAGTTTCCACTGCTTTAATTGCTGCCTCCCAAATACCGGTGTGCCCGACCATATCCGCGTTTGCAAAATTGAGACAGACAAAATCGGCAGATTTATTATTTATCTCCGCAACGATAGCATCTGTTACTTCATAAGCGCTCATTTCAGGTTGCAGATCATAAGTGGCAACTTTCGGTGAAGCGATCAATATTCTTTTTTCACCTTCAAATGGCGCTTCTCTTCCGCCACTAAAGAAAAAACTCACATGCGGGTATTTTTCTGTTTCGGCAATGCGTATCTGCTTCAGGCCGTTCCGCTCTATTATTTCACCCAGTGTATTAGTCAAATTGTCGTTGTTAAAAATGATATGAACATTCTTGAATGTCTGATCATATTCGGTCATGGTCGTATAATGCAGCGACAATTTTTTCATTCCCTGTTCAGGAAGATCGGTTTGTGTCAATACCTGCGTGATCTCACGGCAACGATCGGTGCGGAAATTAAAGCAGATAGCCACATCGCCGTCTTTGATCGAAGCAACCTGTTGTTGTTGCTCATTCACAATAACAACAGGTTTGATAAACTCATCGGTGATATTGCTGGCATATGAATTTTCAATGGCTGTTATAGCATTCATTGATCTTACCCCTTCAGCATTTACCATTGCATCATAAGCAAGTTTCACTCTTTCCCAGCGTTTATCGCGGTCCATTGCATAATAACGACCGCTGACAGTCGCTATCTGGCCAACCGTTTTATCTAAATGCTCCTGCAATTCTTTCATAAACCCCAATCCACTTTTGGGATCGCAGTCACGACCATCAGTAAAAGCATGAATAAACAGCTCTTTCAATCCTTCATTTTTGCAGGTATCTATTATCGCTTTGAGATGGTTGATATGCGAATGCACACCACCATTGCTAACCAGGCCCAGTAAATGCAACCGTTTTTTATTGGTTATTGCGTAGCGGATCGAAGCTAACAGTGATTCGTTTTTAGCAAATGAACCATCTCTCACCGCTACATTTATCCGTTGTAGTTCCTGGTAAACAATCCTTCCAGCACCAAGATTCAAATGGCCAACCTCAGAATTTCCCATCTGTCCATCTGGCAGGCCAACAGCTTCACCGCAGGTGACAAGAGTGCTATTTGGATATTTATTATAGAGGGATTTAGTAAAAGGGGTGTTAGCATTTTGGATGGCATCGGCTGATGCAACTTTGCCCAACCCCCAGCCGTCCATGATCACGAGAATTACTTTTTTTTGTGACATTGTTATATTACCGGTTAAACATTAGTACAAACACATTCATTTTCAATGGTCAAGATTTATAGGTATAGGAAATATCCAGACCAGGTGTGTAAAACTACATTCAAATCCGGGATTTCTGTATCCTAACCTTAAGAAAGCTACTGGTTTTTAGTATTTTAGTGCCAGCGAGATGTATAAGTGTGGCATGTTTTTAGAATGATACCCTGTGAAACCGTTTTAGTATGAAAAAGATATTTACACCTTTACTGATCATTTCTACACTGCTGCTTTCTTCCTTCAATCTGCAAAGCGGTATTGATGAAGTGATTTCAGCGTTGCGTTCGGGTAACGCTTCAGAGTTATCAAAACATCTTGATGACAATGTTGAATTGACCTTGCCTGATAAGAGCAATAACTATAGCAAAGCACAGGCGCAATTGATACTGAAAGATTTTTTCAGCAATAGCAGCGTAAAAGGATTTGAATTAAAGCATAAGGGCGAGTCACCCGGTGGTCATTTTGCGATTGGTACATTGCAAACAGGTTCAGGTAGCTTCCGCACCAATGTATTTATGAAAAGCAAAGGAGGAAAAGAAGTGGTGAAGGAAATAAGGTTCCAGTCAATCGAATAAACTAATCAACTTTGATAATAGTAGCCCCGGCATATTGTCGGGGTTTTTTATTGAGCTGTCTTAAAAGTTGGAATATGCCGGGAAGTCGGTAAGAGGGAAAGAAAATAGAACATGAAAGTCAACCCTTACCGTCTTCTCGTCTTACTGTCAATCATAGCTAAATGCTATTTTTGCTTCTATGAATTTTGATGAACAATTAAAACATTTGATCGGCGAAGCGCTAAAAGAAGATGTAGGCGATGGTGATCACTCTGCTTTGTCATGCATTCCAAAAGAGGCAAAGGGCAAAGCGGTATTAAAGATCAAACAGGAGGGCATACTCGCCGGTGTGCAGGTGGCGCAAAAGATCTTTCAATACAAAGAGCCATCAACTGTTTTCACAGCTTTTAAAGCTGATGGCGATGAAATGAAATATGGTGAAAAGGCGTTTGAAGTAGAAGCGCCCGTTCATACGATACTCCAGTGTGAACGCCTTGTGTTGAATTGTATGCAGCGCATGAGTGGCATTGCAACACTTACCAAAACCTATACAGATAAATTAAAGGGCTATAAGACCAGGCTTCTTGATACGAGAAAGACCACCCCCAATTTTCGTTTGCTGGAAAAAGAGGCCGTGCGGATAGGAGGCGGAGTCAATCATCGTTTCGGATTGTTTGATATGATCATGCTAAAGGATAATCATATTGATTATTGTGGCAGCATTGAAAAAGCAATTGAGAAAGCGGTGGAGTATGTGCAAACAAAGAAGCCAGGATTAAAGATCGAAGTAGAAACAAGAAGTATTGATGATGTGAAAAGAGTGGCCGCTGTGGGAAAAGGAAAAGTGTTTCGCATCATGCTCGATAATTTTACGCCACAGCAGATCGAAGAAGCATTGCCCATTATTGATGGTGATTTTGAAACAGAAGCGAGCGGCGGTATCAATTTAGACAATATCGAAGCCTATGCAAAAACAGGTGTTGACTATGTAAGCGTTGGTGCATTGATACACCAGGCAAAGAGTCTCGACCTGAGTTTAAAGGCTGTAATAATTTAAAACATGTCAAAGAAAAATAAACCTGATAGCAGGGGATTTGTTTATAGCACCGACCCCAATTTTCATTTTGAAGAGGAGCAACAATCCGCTGAGACATTACCTGCTAATCAACAAAAGCTGCGCATCTGGCTTGATACTAAGCAAAGAGCCGGTAAAGCAGCAACATTGGTAAAGGGATTTATTGGTAATGAGGAGGACCTTCAGGAACTCGGAAAGAAATTAAAAGGATTTTGTGGCACCGGTGGCGCTGCAAAAGACGGAGAGATATTGGTGCAGGGCGATCAACGGGATAAAGTGCTGCAGTGGTTATTAAAAGACGGTTATACTAATTCCAGGAAAGTATGATGAATAATCCCTGGGTAATTTGTGCGATAGGCACTTTGTTTTGTGCCGCAGGGGTTTATTTCTTTTATCGCAACTCTTTTGAAGAAGGCAAAACAATCCTGCGCTCAATTCTCTTATTAATCGCCGGGGTTATATTAATAGGAATAGGAACTGCGAAATATTTTCAGGTGATCAACTAAGAAAGCTTTGAGCCGTGAGCTGTCAGCTGTGAGCCAGAGTCTTCAACTTCAACATTCATCTGTTCATCTGTTCCTCTGTTCCTCTGTTCATCTGTTCAATAGCTCTTCTCTTCTATCGAGTCAAGAATATTCACATAGCTCACATATCTGTCTTCGTGGATTTCTCCATCGATCACTGCTTGTTTAATAGCGCAGTCCGGCTCATTGATATGCATGCAGTTGTTGAACTGGCAATCGTTCAGCCGGTCTCTCATTTCAGGAAAATAATGGGATAGTTCCTTTTTACTGATGTCAACCAATCCAAATTCTCTCATGCCGGGGGTGTCAATAAGACGGCCGCCGAAAGGAAGATCAAACATCTCTGCAAAAGTGGTGGTGTGCATGCCTTTGCCGCTCCAGCCACTTACATCCTGTGTTCTTAACCCAAGATCAGGTAGTATCGCATTCAGCAATGAAGATTTGCCAACACCGCTATGACCACTGATCAATGTTGTTTTGTTGCTGAGCAATGATTTTATTGCTTCTATTCCTTCATTTTCTGTCGCACTGATAAGGAGTACGGGATAACCGACCTGGCGGTATATATCTTCCAGGTATTCAAATTTTTCCTGCTCTTTCTTTTTATACAGGTCGGCTTTATTAAAAACGATAACCGAAGAAACATGATACATTTCAGATGCTACCAGGAAGCGGTCAATAAAACCGGCGGATGTACGGGGTTCTTTCAGGGTGGCGATCAATAATGACTGGTCAAGGTTAGCAGCAATGATATGATGCTGGTGTTTGAATCGCGGGCTTTGACGGTTGATATAATTCCGGCGGGGAAGAATTTCAGTGATGATGGCGGTACCTTCTCCTACATTCTCGGTTTCAATCTCCACTTCATCACCAACAGAAACGGGGTTGGTGCTGGTGATATCGTCAATTTTAAAAATGCCTTTTATTCTTGCATTATGCCATTTGCCCGAATCGTCTTTCACCGTGTACCAACTGCCTGTTGACTTATAAACAAGTGCCTTCATTACTTGCAAGATAAGAATAACTGAATGTTTGTATTTTACACTAATGAAAAAGAGAGTCTTTAAACGGATCGCATGGATACTGCTCACTCTTTTCCTGTTGATGAATATATCGGCTTACATGCATGCATATAAGTTCACTCATTTTTCAAAGGCGGATAAAAATAGAACGGAAGAGCCACGCAAGCTGAGTTTTACTGGTAAAATAAAAGCGCTGTTCCTGGGGATCAACAATCCAAGACCCGAATTATCGGCCTTTCCATCGCAGCAATTTGAAACCATTACATTACAAAGCAATAAGCTGGTAGAATGCTGGAGGATTAAAAAAGATAGCAGTAAGGGAACAGTCATTTTATTTCATGGCTACAGGGGAGATAAATCATCTATGATCGATAAGTCGGATGAGTTTCTAAAAATGGGTTACAGCACTTTATTGGTTGACTTTATGGGTTCAGGCGGATCGGAAGGAAACCAGACAACCATCGGGTTTAAGGAAGCTGAGCAAGTGAAAACCGCTTTTGAGTATTTGAAAAACCTGGATGAAAAAAATATTTTCCTGTTCGGCACATCAATGGGCGCTGTAGCAATACTTCGTGCTATTGATAAATATCAAATTCAACCTGCAGGGATTATTATTGAATGCCCATTTGGAACGATGTACCAAACAACAACCGCCAGGTTTAAAACAATGGGAGTGCCTTCATTCCCCATGGCCGGCTTACTGGTATTTTGGGGAGGCGTGCAAAATGGTTTCTGGGGATTTTCTCATGATCCTGTTCGCTATGCCAAATCAGTTGAATGCCCTTCGCTTCTTTTATATGGAGAGAAGGATGAGAAAGTAAGTATGGGTGAAATACAGTCGATCTTCAATAATCTGCCGGGCAGGAAAAGTTTAAAAACTTACCCGGGAGCCGGACATGAGAATTACCTATTGAAATATAAAAAGGAATGGGTAGCTGATGTTTCAGGTTTTTTATCAGCGAATAAACAGTGATGCCGATCAGGGAAACTTTTTCAAAACAGTAAACCGTAAAAGTATCTCAAGGAATAATAAGCCAAGTGCCAGCAGCACGAAAGGAATAAATCTTTCCTGGTATCGTTTAAAGGATTGCAGCTCCACCTTTGACTTTTCCATTTGGTCAATTTGCTCGTAAGTATTTTTTAATCCTTCCTTATCTCTTGCTCTGAAAAATTTACCACCTGTTTCTTCAGCTATTTTTCTTAACAGGTCAACATCAATAAAATCAATAGCCGGGTTTTTAGGAGCGGGTTTGCCGGTATTCATCTCGCTGATCGAAGAAGCAGTGGCACCCATACCAATCGTATAAACCTTTATCTTTTTTGCTTTAGCTATCTCAAGGGCTGTTAAGGGATCTATCAATCGATTGCCGGGTGCATCTTCTTTTCCGTCTGTTATCAGGATGATTACTTTACTTTTTGAATTGCTTTTTGAAAGCCTGTCAACCGCGGTTGCCAAACCTTCGCCTATCACTGTGCCAGGATTGAGATAACCCAGGTCCAGCGCTTTTATCTGGGCGATCAATGTATTTCTATCGCTGGTTAATGGACATTGCGTAAAACTTTCGCCGGAGAAGATAACCAGCCCTATCCTGTCAACCGGGCGATGCTGTACAAATTCAACGGCCACTTCTTTAGCAGCTTCCATTCTTGATGGAAGAATATCTCTTGTGCCCATACTGCCGCTCACATCCATACAAAGAATAATATCGATCCCCTCACCCTCTGTTCTTTGTTCATCATTTCTTTTTTGCGGACGTGCCAGGGCGATAACAAGACAGGCCAAACCAAGCAGGCGAAGAATAAATGGCCAATGACGCAGCCTGTTTTTCCATGATCTTACGGTAAAGGCATGCGTAGAGGAAACGGTGACTGAAGCCTGTTGTTTATTATTCCTTTTGATATACCAAAAGATGAGCAATGGAATAAAGATCAACAGCCCTAAAGCCATTGGGAAAGCAAAATCCATATTTGTCAGCCAATCATAAAGCATGACCAGGTTATTCTTTATTTTTTTCAGTAGAAGCCGTGTTGACCTCCATTTGTTCAATCGTCATAATTGTTTGCCGGATGATCTCCCAGCTACTATTATCATCTGCTTCGCTGGGTTGATATTTGGCAAATTTTACAAAATCGCCCAGCCGTAATGCCTGTGCAAGTTTGTCAAACTGTTCCTTCTGCAGGTTGATACTACGTAACTGCATCACCAGGTCATCAGTTGTTTTCTGCAATGAAAGCACCCCCTTTTTCTTGAAAACATATAACCTGAAAATATCGATGAGTGATGAATAGTACGTTTTAGGATCGGTTTTTTGTTTTCGCAACAACTCTAATCCTGTCATCGCTTCTTTATATGCGTCAACCGGTTCATCAGCTTGCTTTGTTACCGGTTTTGGTTTTTTTCTGAATATTAAATAGAGTATGATCAATAATAACAATAGCCCACCACCTGCCGCATACCACCACCAGTCCTGTTTTTTTTCTTCTTCTACGGCTATCACATCTTTAATATCATGATAAGCCTGGTTAGGATCAAAAGGGGAGAAGCTCACTTCAATAGGAATAGAGTCAGTGGCAATATTTTCGGCTAAAACCAATGATGGGATCATCCAGCTACCCGAATCAAAACTGGTGATGCGAATAACCTGCATCAGCCTTGTGCCGTGATTGGTATTAGTGGTGTCTATTTTTTGTTTGTCTAAAAACTCAAAATGAGGAAGTGAGTCAATGCTGAAAAAACGGATAACTTCATTTTCGGGAACATCAACGCTTAGTTTTAACTCGATTTGCTCGCCAATTAATATCCTGTTTTTGTCAACAGTCGCAGATACGGTGACCTGTTGTTGTGCCACTACGATAGCGGTACAGCAAAGACATGTGATGAATATGGCGGCTTTATAGAATATCTTTTTGATCATCCTGTTAAACATCATCTGTTGCGGCTGAGAAAAAATCGTTGCAGCACTTTTACATAATCGTGATCGGTTCGTATATGCAGCAGGTCGCAGCCGGCTTTTTTAAATGTTTGCGTACTATACTGGGTCACCCTGAAAAATTCCTGTTCATAACTATAACGGACATAACTATTGCCGCTATCTATCCATTTTGTAGCACCTGTTTCCGCATCATTCACCTGCATCATACCGGCATCAGGCAGCTGTTGGTCCATCCTGTCGTATAATTTCATTCCTATCACATCATGCTTTTTTCCTGCGATACGCAAGGCATCCTCGTAATTGGCATCAAGGAAATCGCTTAATACAAAAGCGATACTTTTTTGCCGGGTAACATTATTAAAATAGCGTAATGCTTTACTCACTTCTGTTCCTTTTCCTTTTGGTTCCCGGCTCAACAGCTCACGAACGATGAATAAAGCATGATCCCTTCCTTTTTTGGGTGGGATATAAGCTTCCACTTTATCGCTATAAAGAATAGCGCCGATCTTATCGCCATTATTCACGGCAGAAAAACTAAGCACTGCACCGATCTCTGTCGCGATATCTCTTTTTCTCGCATTGACAGTTCCAAATAAAGAACTCTTGCTGATATCAACGAGCAGCATTACCGTCAGTTCTCTTTCCTCTTCAAATACTTTACTGAAAGGGTGACCAAATCTTGCCGAAACGTTCCAGTCAATAAAGCGAATATCGTCACCTGCTGCATATTCCCTCACTTCTTTGAACGACATTCCCTTTCCTTTAAAAGCACTATGGTATTCACCGGTGAACAGGTCACTGGTAAGTTTCTTGCTTTTAATTTCCAGCTCTCTTACTTTCTTTAATATCTCGGTTGTTGTCAGCATTTGTTAGTTGATCGTTGTCCGTTAGCTGTTGGCCGATCAAGCCTCTTATTTTAAACCAGCTTTTTCATAGTATCGGATCAATCCATTTAAAAAAACAATAGTTTTGGTTACTGAATGGGCCATCTGGCAACGATCAACGGCCAACATCAACTTCTCACGGCACATTAATCTGTTTCAAAATATCTTCAATCACATCTTCAACTTTCACACTTTCTGCTTCGGCTTCATAGGTGAGACCGATACGATGACGAAGCACATCTTTGCAAATACTTCTTACATCTTCCGGGATAACATAACCTCTTTTATTCAAAAAGGCCTGTGCCTTTGCTGCCAAAGCAAGATTGATACTTCCCCTTGGCGAAGCGCCATAAGAAATAAGCGGTTTTAATTTTTCCAGTTTGTATTGATCAGGCCGTCGGGTAGCAAAAACAATATCGAGTATATACTGCTCGATCTTTTCATCCATGTAGATCTGCTTGGTAAGATCTTTTGCATTCAGCACTTCCTGGGTAGAGACCACCTGCCTTACCGGGGTAGCAGCTATTCCCTGAACATTCTGACGAATGATCAATTGCTCCTCATGCATTTTAGGATAATCAACGATCACTTTCATAATAAAGCGGTCCACCTGTGCTTCCGGCAATGGATAAGTGCCTTCCTGCTCTAACGGGTTTTGCGTAGCAAGCACCAAAAATGGTTCATCGAGTTTATAAGTGCTATCGCCGATCGTTACTTGTCTTTCCTGCATGGCTTCAAGTAAAGCACTCTGCACTTTTGCCGGGGCCCTGTTGATCTCATCCGCCAAAATGAAATTGGCGAAAATGGGTCCTTTTCTTACTACAAATTCATTTTTCTGCTGGTTATAGATCAGTGTACCGATAACATCGGCAGGTAAAAGATCGGGGGTGAACTGTATCCGGCTGAACTTTGCATGTATGGCCTGCGCAAGCGATTTAATGGTCAGTGTTTTTGCCAACCCGGGCACGCCTTCGAGCAGCACGTGACCATTGCTTAAAAGGCCGATCAGCAAGCGGTCAAGCATGTGACTTTGACCTACTATCACATGGCTGATCTCTTCTCTTAATTTGTCGGTGAACTGGCCAGCATGACTGATGCGTTCATTTAGCTGGCGGATATCTTCTGCGGTTTTGAGCATGGGACTTATTTAGATAATACAATAATACGAACTTGCCTTTAGCAAATAATTTGCCGGGAACGCCCTGCCGACCAAATAAGGCATTTTTTTTGCGTATTTGTTCGCTGGTAACCGGGTAACAATACCTATTTTCACTCAATAATAAACAATATGAAAGCACTCTATTCTTTATTGGTAGTTTTTGCAACAGTGACCTTATTTAGTTCTTGTGGTAAAGACGGTGGCGATTCACCATCTAAAAACGAACTTATTGTCCGGTCAAGCTGGAAGTTTGATAAAGCAATGTATGGAGTGCTTGATGTGTCATCTGCTGTGGATGATTGTTTAAAGGATAATATCATCACTTTTGTTACCGGCGGCACTGGCACAATGGACGAAGGGCTCACCAAATGCAATACGGGAGATCCACAAACCGTAAATTTTACCTGGAGCATTAATGATAATACTTTGTCAGTAACAGGTAACATTATTGCGGGCCAATCCGGAAACTTTACCATCATCACACTCAATTCCTCACAACTGGTACTTGAAGGAACTGTATCCACACCTGCCGGCAATGTTACGGGCCAGGTTTATTTCAAACATTAGGATAAATATTTGCCAACGATCGGTACTCTTCTTCCAACACCAAATGCTTTGCAGCTGATGCGGATGATAGGGCAGAACTGGTTCCGCTTATATTCATTTGTGTTGACCAATTTCAGTACTCTTGTCACCAGCGCGGCGTCATAACCTTTCGCTATAATTTCTTTAGGGCCATTTCTTAATTCAATGTATTCATATAAAACCCTGTCAAGTACATCATATTCAGGTAAGCTATCGCTATCTTTTTGCCCCGGTCTTAATTCCGCCGAAGGAGCTTTGGTAAGAATGTTTGAAGGAATGATCTCTTTTTCTTTATTGATATAATGGGCCAGTGCATACACCTGTGTTTTGTAGGCATCGCCGAGCACACTCAAACCGCCGGCCATGTCACCATACAATGTTCCATAACCCGCTGCCAGTTCGCTTTTATTAGAAGTATTCAATAGTATGTATCCAAATTTGTTCGCGATTGCCATCAGCAGGTTGCCTCTTGTTCTGGCCTGTATATTTTCTTCTGCCAAACCAAATGGAGAGTCTTTGTAAACAGGTTTCAGCTCCGTCAAAAAACTTTCATAGATATTTTTGATAGGAACGATATCATAAGCGGTTCCCAAATTCCTGCTCAATTGTTCAGCATCGCTTACAGAATGACCAGAAGAGAATTGGGACGGCATCAGGATAGCCCTTACATTTTCTTTTCCCAATGCTGCTACTGCCAATGCCTGCACCACTGCACTGTCAATACCACCTGATGCACCCAGGATGGCTTTGCTGAACCCCATTTTTTGAAAATAATCCCTGACGCCCAGTATCAATGCATGATAGATCTCGCCGATATTTTTTTCATTGCTGAGGTATTGAATGATGTCTTCACCTTTGCCTACTTCTTTTGCTGAGAAAAATACCTCATCGGGTTTAAGCGTTTCGATGGTTGCTGATCTTTTTGAGATCTCTTCCAAATCAAAAAGCTGATAGTCCTCTTCAAAGTATTTCATCTCTTTCACCCTTTTGCCATTGATATCATACACCAGGCTGCCTCCGTCAAATACGATCTCTGTTTGTGAGCCGACAGCATTGCAATACAGCATCGGCAATTGATATTTTAATGTATGCGCTTTAATGATGCTGTTGCGAACGATATCCTGCGCATAATTATAAGGTGAAGCGGAAAGATTAAGCATCACATCAGGGTTGAACCCGATAAGTTGCTCCATAGGAGTGATGCGGTACAAAGGATTATCACCCATGTTCCAGATATCCTCGCAAATGGTGATCGCTAATTTCTTGCCTTTGAATTCGACG